>JAIBAS010000587.1 GCA_019695075.1 Promineifilum sp.
CCCGGCGAGGCCCCCCGCCACGCCGCCGACGCCGCCGCGGCCGAGGCGCTCATCGGCTGGCGGGCGCGGGTGGGGTTGGAGGAGGGGTTGGCGCGGCTGGTGGAATGGGCTGAGAAGGACACGGGTGACGCCAACTGAAAGTGGTGTCTTAAATCGTATCTACACGCCATTCAAGATTTCCCGACGCCCGCTCGACATCGCCCGAAATCACCCCAGCGGCCGGCCGAAGGCCTTGGTTAGCTCATCCTGCAGGGCGCGGCGATTCTTATACTCCGTCCGCCAACTGGCCACCACCGCCGCTGCGCCGGTCGGGTCTACCTCCTGCATCCGCAGCAGATAGGCACATGCGTTCTGATAGCCAGCGCGATTCATGTTCCGGTCCAGTGTCCGCCCGGCCAATTGCTTGTAGATAGCGCTCAACTCCTTGGGGTAGCGCGGGGCTAACTGTTGATGCCAGAAGATTGCCTCGTCAGGGCGGCTGCGAACGACGGCCATCAACTCCGCCCACATTGCCTCCGCGGCATAGACAGCGCCGCGGTTGAGCCACGGCCCGCCCTCGGTCGTCATGCGCGCCAGGAAGCCGGGCCTGTAGACGGGCCAATTCTCCGGCCCGACCATCTCCTTCAGCTGTCGATAGGTAGCCATGTCGCCGGTTTCCAAGAACAGCGCCGCCGTCTGGCGCACGACGCCGGCCTTGTCTCCTGTCCGCTCGGCGATCAAGCGGAGCATCTCCAAAAAGCCGCGCCGTAGGCCCGCCTTGTGAGCGGGCGGATTATCGAGCCACACCTGACACACCTGCCGCGCCGCGTCCGGGCTGCCGTGGTCGAGGTAGAAATGAGCCAACCGAATGCGCATCTTCTCGTGCTCGCTATGGGCCTCCAGAAAGGCTTGCACGGCTGCCTCGTCATCCTGCTGCTGGATGACGGCGAACTTGATCTCAGCTGCCTGGGCACGGTCGTGCTCGCGAGTCCATGCATTCTCGTCATGGCGCAGGGCTGCCCCGTCCAGGGCGTCGAAGAGCGTCACCCGTTGCAGCGGGGTGGTCATGAGCCGGCCGGCCAGTTGCAGCAAGGCCCATCCCCAATGCCATTCAGCCATCACTTTGGCCATCTCATCGCTGAGGCAGTAGTCGAAAAGGGCCACACGCCCGGCGGGCGACAGCTGCGCCCCGACCTCCTCCAGCCCCTCCAGCGCCATCTCAACGCAGCCGCTCAGCGACCCGGATGAATCGTCGGCTTTCTGCAAAGCGGGCACGACCTCTTCGAGGATGGCTTGGTAGAGCAGCAGTGCTTCAGTGACCTGCCCGGTCTCACGCAACTTATTGGCACGGCTGAACAGCCGGTTGACCGACTGCGCCGCTTCCATCGTGGCGCGATAGTCGAGGAGGCCGTACCGATCGCGGCCGAAGCTGAGCGCGTCCTTGACTAGGTGCTTGGCGGCCGTCTTGTCGGCTGTGGGTGAACTGTAGCGGGCCAGCAGCATGTGGGCGACCTGGCGATCCCCGTTCGCCAGTTCGACGAGCAAAGCAACCAGTTGGTCATGGGTCAATTGGCCGATGACCTCATGCACTTGATCAGTGCGAGTCTGACGCCTTTTGCGCGGCTGGGAAGAGGCCGGATCGAGTGCGCTTTCGATGGCATAGAGCGTGGCGACGACGTGCTTGCAGACCGGGCCATCAACGTAGGGGCAGGAACAGACCCAACTAAGCGCACCGTCATCAGCGATGTAGATCGTGACAGTATAGGGATAGGTCCCGGCCACTTCCGCTTGCCAACGGTTAGCGTCCAGCTCATCCAGCCCAACGACATGGCCGTTGTCATAATAGCTTTGGCCGCGGTCGAGCATGGTCGCGTCGATGTTGCGTCTGAAGGTAGCGAGAGTGATGGACATGGGTATGACCTCCCAGGCGGGTTGGCCTGATTATAGCGCGCCCTTGCCAATCCGTTGGCAAAACCGCCCTTAGTGACTAAAATCATCAGTCGGCATAGTATGTGCCCCGCTGACATCGCGGCCCGACAGCCGCCGGCACGCCAACCGGACTGAAACGCCAATGCGCTGGCCCCACTATGAGCACGTCTTCTTCGACTGCGACTCCACGCTGACCGCCGTGGAGGGCATTGACGTGCTGGCCGAGTCCGTCGGCAAGGGCCGGCGCGTCGAAATCCTGACCCAGGCGGCCATGGACGGCCAACTTGACCTGAGCGAGGTCTACGACAAACGTCTGCGCGCCGTGCGACCCACGCAGCAACAGGTCTTCGACATCCGGCGCAGCTACAAGCGCCACATCGTCGAAGACGCCGCCCGCGTCATCACCGCCCTGCAAGGCCTGGGCCACAAGGTCTACATCATCAGCGGCGGCCTGGCCGAGCCGGTCGTCGAGTTCGGCATCTACCTGGGCATCCCGCGCGAGCGCATCCGCGCCGTCGGCCTGACCTACAACGAACTGTCCGGCCGCTGGTGGGAGAAAGGCGACGAGCGCCGCTACCTGGCCCACCAGGAAGGCGCGCTGACGGTCAGCGACGGCAAGGCGCAGATCGTTCGCGAACTGCTGGGCGAGCAGCGCGGCCGCTCGCTGCTGATCGGCGACGGCTACAGCGACCTGCTGGCCGGCGACGCGGTCGATCTTTTTGTCGGCTATGGCGGCGTGGTGACGCGGCCGAAGGTGCAGGCCGCCGCGCGCGTCTACATTACTTGCCCGAGCCTGGCCCCGCTGCTGCCGTTGGCCGGCGGGCCGGCGGCGTTGCGCCTGCTGCGTAGCTGGCCGATGCACTACCAAACCCTGAGCACGAAAGCCCTATACCTGATCCATACAGGAGTTGTGACATTTACCGATGAACACCTTGAATCCAGATTCCGGGCAGCCTTCCTCCACCCGGAGCCAACAACACATTAAACTGTTCATTCCCGGCCCCACGGAAGTCCGCCCGGAAATCCTCGACGCCCAAACGCAGTGGATGGTCGGCCACCGCATGCCGGAGTGCCTTGACCTCTTTGGCGAAATCCTGCCCAAACTGGCCCAGGTCTTCTTTACAAAACAAACGGTTCTCATCACCGCCTCGTCGGGCACGGGCCTGTGGGAGGCGGGGGTGCGCAATCTCGTCAATAAGAAGGTGCTGACCTGCGTCAACGGCGCGTTCGCCGAGCGCTTCAGCGACGTCGCCCGCCTGAACGGCAAGGCGACGGAAGTACTCAACGTGCCCTGGGGCCAGCCCGTCCTGCCGGAGCAGGTCGTTGAGCGGCTGTCCGCGGGCGACTTCGACGCCGTGACCGTCGTCCACAACGAGACCAGCACCGGCGTCACCAGCAACATCCGCGACATCGCCCGCGCCGTCCGCGCCCTGCCCAACGGGCAAGACATCATGATCCTGGTCGATTCCGTCAGCGGCCTGGCCGGGGCGCGCATCGAGATGGACGCCTGGGACCTGGACATGGTGCTGGCCTCCAGCCAGAAGGCCTTCGCCCTGCCGCCGGGCATCGCCTTTTGCGCCGTGTCCGACCGGGCCATGGCCAAGGCCAAGACCGTGCCCGACCGGGGCTACTACTTCGACTTCATCAGTCTGGCCAAGTCGATCGCCAAGAATCAGACGCCGGCCACCCCGGCCGTGTCGCTGCTCTACGCTCTCAACCGCCAGTTGGACGACATCCTGGCCGAAGGCATGGACGCCCGCTTCGCTCGCCACATGCAGATGCGCCACCAAACGCTGCAATGGGCGCGCAACCAGGGCTTCGACATCTTCGCCGCCGCCGGCTACGAGTCGCCCACAGTCACCTGCGTCAGCAACAACCGCGAGATCGACATCTCGGCCCTGAACAAGTTCCTGCGCACGCGCGGCATGGTCATCTCCAACGGCTACGGCGATCTGAAGGGCAAGACCTTCCGCATCGCCCACATGGGCGACACCCAGCCGGCCGAACTGGAAACGCTGTTCGCCGCGATGGACGAGTTCCTCGCCACCCAGGGGTAAACCATGCACCGCATACTCGTTTCCGACAAACTCGGCGCGGCCGCTCTGGAGCGCCTGAAGGAACACGCCGACATGTCCGTCGACGTGAAGACGGGCCTGAGCAAGGAAGAGCTGCTGGCCGTCATCCCCGACTATGACGCCCTCATCGTCCGCAGCGGCACACAGGTGACGGCCGAAGTGCTGGCCGCGGCCAAGAAGTTGCGCGTCGTCGGCCGCGCCGGCGTGGGCGTTGACAATATCGATGTCAAGGCGGCCACGATGAGCGGCGTCGTGGTCATGAACACGCCCGGGGCCAACAGCATGGCCACGGCCGAGCTAACCATGGCCCTCATGCTGGCCGTCAGCCGTAACATCCCCCAGGCCCACGCCTCGCTGAAGGCCCACGAGTGGCGGCGCAGCGAGTTCGTCGGCGTCCAGCTCTACAACAAGGTGCTGGGCATCGTCGGCTTCGGCCGCGTCGGCAAGCTCGTGGCCGAGCGGGCGCAGGCCTTCGGCATGGAAGTGCTGGCCTTTGACCCGATTGCCCTGGAGGAGACGGCGCGCGAGATGGGCGTCATGCTCGTCGAAATGGACGAACTGCTGGCCAAGTCTGACTACATCACCCTCCACGCCGCGCTCAACCCGTCCACGTCCAAGCTCATCAACGCCGAGACTATCGCCCAGATGAAGGACGGCGTCATCCTCATCAATGCCGCGCGCGGCAAGCTAATCGACGAGGCCGCCGTGGCCGCAGCGCTGCAAAGCGGCAAGATGAAGGCCGCCGCTGTGGATGTCTACTCGTCCGAGCCGCCGCCAGCCGATCACCCGCTCATTGGCCTGCCCAACGTCGTCCACGTGCCCCATCTGGGGGCCAGTACCCACGAGGCCGAGCGCGACGTCGGCATCCAGATCGTCGGCCAGGTCGTCGCCGCGCTGCGCGGCACGGACTACACCTACGCCGTCAACATGCCCTTCGAGTTGGAGGGCGATTACGCCACCGTGCGCCCCTACCTGGAGTTGGCCGAGACGCTCGGCCGCCTGCACGCCGGTCTGGCCGACCGGCCTATCCGCCGCCTCGAAGTCGAGGTACAGGGCGATATTGTCGGCGGGCTGGTGCGAGCCATCGGCGCGGCGCTGCTGAAGGGACTGCTGGAGAAAGACGCCGATGTCGCCGTCAACTACATCAACGCGCCCGTGTTGGCCCACGAGCGCAACATCGCCATGACGCAGACGGTGGGCATCAACAGCCTCGACTACCCCAACCTGATCGCCGCGCGGGCCGTCTGTGACCGCGGCGAGCGGCTGCTGGCCGGCGTGCTCTTCGGCGGCACGGAGCCGCGCATCGCTCAGATGGACAACTACCGGCTGGAAGCCCGCCCCGAGGGCGTCGTGTTGATCATGCAAAACCGCGACGTGCCCGGCGTCATCGGCCAGGTGGGCACGCTGCTGGCGTCCTATGGGCTGAACATCGGCGAGTGGCGGCTGGGCCGCAACAAACCCGGCGGTGAGGCGCTGTCGTTCATCAACCTGGACGCCGAACCGGCCGCCGAGGCCCTGCGCGCCCTGACAGAGATCGACGCCGTGACCCAGGCCAAGGTCGTCCGCCTCTAACCGGCGGCGCAACGACGGCACAAACACAAGAGGCCGGAGCAGACGATGCTCCGGCCTCTTACATTTCGGGGGAAAGCGCCGGCGGTTACCCCGCCTTGGGATAGATGCGCACGCGGCGCTGCTTGCCCTCGCCGGCGCTCTCGGTGTAGACGTCGGGCGCGCCGCGCAGAGCCATGTGGATGATGCGCCGCTCATAGGCGGTCATCGGCTCCAGGCTGATCGGCTCGCCGCGCTGGCGGGCCTTGTCGGCCATGCGCTCGGCCAGCCGCGTCAGCGCCTGCACGCGCCGCTGCCGGTAGCCTTCGACATCGACGACGAAGTTCGCCCGCCGGTGGAGTTGGTGGGCCACCATCAGCCGGCCGAGGAACTGGAGCGCGTCAAGTGTCTCCCCGCGCGGGCCGATGAGCATTGTCAGGTCTTCGCCGTGGATGGCGATGACGTTGACGCGCTGGCCGGTCAGGTCGTCGGGTTCCGATTGCGTCGCCGAGACGCGGGCCGGGACGTGCATCTTCGCCAGCAACTCCGACAGGACGGCCACAGCCGCCTCTTGCTCCTCGGCCAGTTCGTCGGCCGAGGCGGGCGCGGCGGCTTCGTCCTCATCGTCGGCAACTGGCGCGGCCGAGACCGGCGCAGCAGCGGGCGGGGGCGGCGGTTCGGCGCGCCTG
>JAIBAS010000521.1 GCA_019695075.1 Promineifilum sp.
GGCGCGGGCCGGGGCGCGGCTCGTCCACCTCTCGACCGACTCCGTCTTGGGCGGCGACGCGGCCCCCTACGACGAGAGCGCCCCGCCCGCGCCGCGCAATGACTACGGCCGGGCCAAGGCGGCGGCCGAGGCGCTGGCTCTGGCCCACCCTAACGCGGTGGTCGTGCGCACCTCGCTCATCTACGGCCTGGAGGAGATGGACAACGGCACGGCGTGGATGGCCGCGGCGCTGCGGGCCGGGCAGCCGGTGACGCTGTTCACCAACCAGCGCCGCAACCCGGTCTGGGTGGAGACGTTGGTCAGCGCCTGCCTGGAACTGCTCGACCACCCTTACTCCGGCGTGCTCAACGTCGCCGGGCGGCAGACGCTGACGCGGGCCGAGTTTGGCTTGCGGCTGCTCGATTGGTGGAGCGTGGGCGAACGGGCGACGCTGACTCTGGCCGAAGACGCCAGCGGGCGCTGGCCGGTGGATTGCGCGCTGGACGTTAGCCTGGCCGGGCGATTGCTACGGACGCCGCTGCCGGGGGTGGATGAGGTATTGCGCGCAGGGGAGCGGGAGCGATTGGGCTAGACCCTAACTGAGCCACGGAAGCCCCTGGCCGCGTAGTAGGATTCCGCACCGTTGTGATAGACGAAAACGTGACCATAGCGGTAATCAGCGAAGAGTGCGCCACCCAGTTGCCGGATGTCAGCGGGGGTCTGGAGCCAGCTCGACGTTTTTGTGTCGAAGCGCTCAAGTTTTTGTAGGGCGCGATACTGTTCTTCCGTGAGCAGTTCAATCCCCATATCGCTCGCCATCCCCACGGCGCTCCCGGCCGGCTTGTTCTCTTTCCTGCTCCACAGCGCTTCAGGGTCATAGCAGAGGCTACGGCGACCTTTGGGGCTTTCGGCGGCGCAGTCATAGAAGATAGTTTCGCCCGTGCGCTCATCTCGTCCGACGACATCCGGCTCGCCGCCGGTTCGTTCCATTTCATTGAGCGACCACAGCTTTCCCGAATTCTCTTCCAACCTGGCCTGCACGGCAGCCCATTCAAGACCGTCATGGCGGTTCATGTGCTTTTCAAAACGGGCTTGCAGCGTTTTCAGCAGTTGTTGGCGCTCTTCGGGCGATAAATCCTTTTTATTGCTCATGCGGTTCACCCTTCCCCACCGTCGCTGTTGGAAGCGCCGGCCGGGTCGATCTCGCCGGCCATCCCATCGGCCCGCGGCTCACTCAGCCGGACGGGCGTGACGCGGTTCATCAGGTCGGCCGGGCCGATGGCGGTCACGCGGATGTAGTTATCGGTGTAGCCGACCCAGCGCAGCCCGTCCGCCTCCGCGCCGGCGGCCATCTCCCACAGCGCCGGCCGCGTCGCCCCGTCGTAGCGGGCGTGGAAGGCCACACCCAGCCGCTCGCCCAGGGCGATCATCTCCGTCGCGCGGGCCTTCTTGACCGGGCCGGGAACCTGGTCGGGCATCCGCGCCGCGGCCGTGCCGGGGCGGGGGCTGTAGCTGAAGACGTGCAGGCGGCCAAAGGCCAACAACTCCGTGTACTCCAGCGTTTCGGCGAACTCCTCATCCGTCTCGCCGGGGAAGCCAACGATGAGGTCGGTGCTCAGGTTCAGGTCGGGGATGGCGGCGCGGGCCTCGCCGGCCAGGGCGCGGAAGGCGGCGCGGGTCGTGCGCCGGGCCATGCGCCGCAGCACGCGGTCGCTGCCCGATTGCAGCGGCAGGTGCAGGTGGGGCAGCAGGCGCGGGTTCTGCCATAGCTCGAAGAAGGCGCGAGCGTCGTCCCCGACGCCCACGTCCCACGGCTCCAGCGACGACAGACGGATGCGCTCCACGTCCGTATCGGCCAGCAAGGCGGCGATCAGCTCGCGCAGCCCCGCCGGGCGGCCCAGGTCGCGGCCGTAGCTGCCCAGGTGGACGCCCGACAGCACGACCTCGCGGTAGCCGGCATTGGCGAACGCCTGCACTTCGGCCACGACCTCGGCCGGCGGCCGGCTGCGCCCCTCGCCGCGGGCGATGGTGGTCACGCAGAAGGTGCAGCGGTTGTCGCAGCCATCCTGCACCTTGATGAAGCCGCGCGTGCGGCCGATGCTGCCGGCGGCCGTCTCGCGGGCCAGCGGCTCGCGGTCGAAGGCGGGCAGGTCGGGCAGCGTCGGGTCGAGCAGCAGGGGGATGGCGGCCTTGCCGGCGTTGCCCACGACGCGGCCGACGCCGGGCAGCGCCGCCAGCTCGGCCGGGGCCAGCGTGGCGTAGCAGCCGGTCAGGACGATCTCGGCCGATTCATTGGCGCGGGCGAAGCGGCGGGTCAGATTGCGGGCGTCGCGGGCGGCCTCGGCCGTCACGGCGCAAGTGTTGAGGATGACCGTATCGGCCTCGGCCGGGTCGGTCGTCAGCGTGTGGCCGCCGGCGGCCAGTTGCCGGGCCATCGTCTCGATCTCGGCCTGGTTCAGGCGGCAGCCGATAGCGTGGAGGTGGATTTTCAACTTTGCTGCCTACTCATTCTTGCGCACCGCGTGTAACCGGATAGGCAGATGCGCCACAAGGCGGCTGAAATCCTGATCGGTCGTGAAGATGGCCAACCCTCGTCTTTGCGCGGCGGCACAGATCAAAAAGTCGGTATTTGACCCTTGTACGCCTTTCTGCCGGCAAGTGTTGAAAAACTCGGCCGCGCGCTCATAGTCATCGCTCTCCAACGCCAAATCGGCATACGCTTGCAGGGTGGCGCGCAGAGTCTCGAACTGGGTTTGGTTGCGCACGCCGGACAGAATCTCTTGCCGGATCGGGCCGATGATCTCCGTCCGCAATTCATCAATGAGCCGGCGCAACTCCATGACGTGGGGCTTCGTCTCAGTTGTGGGCCGTCGCAGGGCTAGGGACCAGACCGAGGTATCAACGAGGACGTTCATAACGTCGCTGAGCCTTGTAATCGTACTCCGGGTTATAATCAATCGTTCCGAACAAGTCGAGGATCGCCCGCCGGCGCTGGCGAGTGATGTACTCCTCCAGCGCGGCCTCGACAGCGGCGGCAGCGGTCATATGATGACCCAGTTGCCGGGCTTCGGCTACAAGCCGGTCATTTAGCTCTCCGTCCGCAAGATTCACGCCCGTATAGGCTCCGCCCGCGTCATGAACGGGCCGGCCGCTGGGTGGGGCCGGCTCACCCTCACGATCCGCGCGTAGCAGGATGGTACTGTCGGGCGCGCCGGCGGCCATTGGGCTATAGGCGCGGCGGCGGCCAATGCGGGCTGGGGTTTCTCTCTGGCTGTTCGGGTCTTCGACCAGCGCCCGATCGAGTAAGACCAGGATCTCGGCGCTCAGCGAGCGGTTCTGCGCCTCTGCCTGCCGGCGCAGGCGCTCGTAGAGGGCGTCGGGGACGTTGCGGACGTGAAGGGTGGCCATGGGAGTATTCTAGCCGAAGTGGTTGCAGAGTGCAACACAGCGCGCGGGGACGGGCGATTTCTTAAGCACCCTGAAGATGGCGCGACTCGCTTTCTGGATGGTCAGGATGCAGTTGCCGTCGGCGTCGTAGGCGAAGCGCCAACTCGAATCTATCTGGCTTTGAACCACAGGATTGCAATTGGAAGAATGATGACGGCTAGGATCCCGAACAGGGCTACAGAGAGCGCTCGGCTGTTCGCTGTCGTTCCTACTGTACCAGGGCAATCGCATACTAACGAGAAAGGACGCGGAGGAGGTAGGCAGGATTCATGGCGGCCTTCAGTTGCTTGCCCTGGACGCCGCGTTTGAGGGTCTTCTCCTGTCGGAGCAAGGACACGGCGATGCGCCTGAGCAGGGCCATGTTTTCCGGGGCGTGGTGCTTGCGAATGCGGCTGGTATCCTCGCTCATGGCCACATCCAGAACCTAGTGGAGCGAATTCTCGATGCCCCAATGGCTACGCGCGGCCTTCAGTATCGCGGCGGCGTCGTTAGGCAAGCTAGAAATGTGGAAGAACAGTTCCATGTCCTCCAGCAGGTGAGCCTGGTTATCCTTGACGGCCAGCACATAGTCGCCGCCCTGGTCGATAATCTGCCCAGCAATCTCCGTCTGACAGCCCATCGCGTCGATCATCACGATGCAGCCGCTAAGGTGTCGTGCGAGGGGATGCCATTCTCCAGTTCCAGAAACTGCCTCAGCCACTCCAGCCGTTCGTTGCCGAACAACTCGATGTCTGTCCACGTCTCCGCCCCGCAGATGACCCCACAGATGGCAATGATGATGATCTCCACCAGCTTATGGTCGGTCAGATGTCTGGCCCGCGGGTCTTCCAGCGTCCCAAGATGCTCGGTCAGTGTCGCGCCAACTCCGTTCATGGCTATCCTCCTGCGCTTCTCCTAAGGATAGCCTGCCTCCTCCCTCATGCCCTGTTCTATATGCGATTGCCCTGAACCATCGATCTGCCATGCAGCGCCGACTGCCGGCCGCGATAGCCCGTCTTTTCTAGAACATTTGTGTCATTATCCAGCCCTTAATGTGCTATAATAAGGGTAAGTCGTTCGCGTTCTAATAGGGAGGCCACGTATGACGACATTGACAATCTCCACCCGCGTTGTCGGCCGCCGGTTGCCGGCGATGCCCGATTTCCCCGTGGTGCTGCCGGCCGGGCCGGCGCAGCCAACGCTGACCCTGCGCGACTTGCTGACGCTCCTCGTCGTTCGCGAGGTCGAGGCGTTTCATGAGCGGCAGGAAGAGCGGCGGCTGGCCCAGGTGCTCTCCCCGGCGGCCATCGCCCAGGGGGCGGCGCGGGGCAAGATCGACCCCGGCGAGCGCGACCCCGGGCCGTCGGTCGACGTCGTCGCCGCCGTGGCCACGGCTTTGCAAGCCTTCGAGGATGGCTTCTACTTCGTTTTCATCGACGACGTGCAGCGCCAGTCGCTCGACGAAACCATGACGGTGGGCGACGACAGCCGCCTGCTCTTCGTCCGCCTGACGCCGCTGGCCGGAGGCTGAGATGCTGACGCCCGACGCCGCCAAAGCCGCCCTCGATGCCCGGCGCGTGCCCGACATGGTGAAGGCCGTCCGCGCCGCCGCCGGCCGCCTGCCCGGCGACTTGCGCCCCATCGCCTACGCCCTCATCGGCTTCGATGCGTGGGGGGCGAAGATGGACTCCATGAGACCCATCACCGACCCCGACTCCAACATCCGCCAGGGCGGCCTGCGCTACGAGAAGCTGAGCGGCAACGACCGCCGCCGTATTCTGCGCGCCCTGGCCCCGCGCGTGGCCGACGACCTGGACGCGGCCTGGGAACTGATGAAGTCCATGCCCTATGGCTTCGATGTCTTTCGCCGTCCCTTCCGCGCTAAGCACCCGGCCCTCAGCTTCTGGAAGCGCTGGTACTGGCTGCGGGGCGTACTGGCCCCGGTGGCCGAGTTCGACGCTGACACGGCCTGGTTCGCCGTCCACGCCGGCTATCTACCCGCAGATGCCGACCGGCTCGGCCGCCTCTTCGCCGGGGCCATCGACCACGGCCACGGCGAAGTGTTCGACATCCTGACCGCCACCGCCCGCGGACGCCATCCCACGGCGCTGATGGGCCGCCACGTGACGCGCGGCCTGCTCTCGGCGGCGCGGCCGGAGGGCTGGGCGGCCGTGGTCGATCTGCTCCTGTCCGCCCAGCGCGAGGAGGGGCTGCGGCAGGTCATCCTGGAGACGGCTGACGAGAGCCACCCCGACGCCTTCCGGCTTATCCTGCGCGCCATTATCGACCACAACCTGAGCCGCTTCAGCGCCACCACGCGCGCCGCCAACACCTGGCTGGGCTTCGGGCTGGACGCGGAGATCGGCGGCGACCTGCCCGGCATCCTGCGCCAGGTCTTGCTCTACCTGGACAACCGCGCCGAGCGCGAATGGGTCGCCGCCCGCGGCACGGGGCAAGAGGCCTACCTGGCGTTGTGGGCTATGGCCTACGAGAACATCGACACCGCCGCCAACGCGGCCGAGCCGCTGCTGGGCGATGCCGACGCGGCGCGCCGCTTCGCCGCGGCCTACGTGCTGGGCAGCATGCAGCTTCCCCCGGCGTCGTCGGCGCTCATCCCCTGCCTGGCCGACGAAGACCTGCGCCTCGTTGCCCTGACCTGTAGCTTCTGGGCGCAAACCCCGCCGCACGACGCCGCCGCCTTCGAGGCGCTGGAGGCGGCGCTGCCCCGCCTGCCCAAAACGCCCCGGCCGCTGCCGCCTCTCCTCTGGCCGTGGCTGCCGCTGACGGCCGGGCGCGCCCAGGCCG
>JAIBAS010000245.1 GCA_019695075.1 Promineifilum sp.
CGCTGTCCTCGGCCAGCGCGGCGGCGTCGCCCGGCGACAGCCCCAGCGCGGCCCGGTAGCGCGTCTCCTTGGCCTGCGGCAGTTCGGGCAACGACGCCCGCACGGCCTCGATCCAGGCCGCATCGATGAACAGCGGCGGCAAGTCCGGCTCGGCGAAGTAGCGGTAGTCCTCGGCCTCTTCCTTGCTGCGCTGGCTGAAGGTCTCGCGGCGGGTGTCGTGCCAGCCGCGCGTCTCCTGGACGACCTGGCCGCCGGCGTCCAGCACGACCGCCTGCCGCGCCAGTTCGTAATCCGTGCCGTCGGCCAGGGCGCGGAAGCTGTTGAGGTTCTTCAGTTCGATGCGCGTGCCGAACGTCTGGCTGCCGCGCGGCCGGAGGCTGATGTTCGGCTCCACGCGCAGGACGCCCTTTTCCATGTCGCCGGAGTTGACGCCCAGATAGCGCAGGATTTGGCGGATGCGCGTGGCATAGGCGCGGGCCTCGTCGCCGCTGCGAATGTCCGGCTCGGAGACGATCTCCAGCAGGGGCACGCCGGAGCGGTTGTAATCGACGAGCGAGCCGCCGCGCTCGCGGTGGGTCAGCTTGCCGGTGTCCTCTTCCATGTGGACGCGGCGGATGCCAATGCGCTTGGTCGCGCCGTCGGGCAGGGTGATGTCCAGCCGGCCGTGGCGGCCGATGGGCAGCTCGTACTGGCTGATCTGGTAGCCCTTGGGCAGGTCGGGGTAGAAGTAGTTCTTGCGGGCGAAGATGTTGTGAGGCTGAATCTCGCAGCCCAGCGCCAGGGCGACGCGCAGGGCAAACTCGACGGCGCGCCGGTTGATGACCGGCAACATCCCCGGCATGCCCAGGCAGACCGGGCAGACGGCCGTGTTCGGCGCGGCGGTGACGCTATCGACGACGCGGCAGCCGCAGAACATCTTCGACTCGGTTAACAATTCGGCGTGGATCTCCAGGCCGATGACGGCTTCGTAGCGATTGACCACGTTCGCTTTCCCTCGTGTGCTCAGCGCTCTGTCGAGGCCGGGCCGCGCGGCCAAGTATACGCCGCGACGGACGCTGGATCAATTGTAGCCTTTTTGGGCCGCGCCGTGGATGGGCGCGACGTGAAAAGATTCGGCCGGCTAAGGCTCCAGGGCGGGCACGACGGGCAAGCGCCGGTGCCACGGCCGCGCGTCCTCATAGGCGTAGGCGGCGTTGAGAACGCGCGCTTCCTGCAACGTATCGCCGATGAGTTGCAGGCCGATGGGCAGCCCGGCGCTATCGACGCCGCAGGGCACAGACAGGCCACAGGCGGCGCTCAGGTTCAGCGGCAGGGTGAACACGTCGGCCAGATACATACTCAGCGGGTCATCGACGCGCTCGCCGATGCGGAAGGCGGTCGTCGGGCTGGTGGGCGCGGCGATGACATCGACCGTCTCGAAGGCGCGGCGGAAGTCCTCGGCGATGAGCGTCCGCGCCCGCAGTGCCCGGCCGTAGTACTCGTCATAGTAGCCGGCGCTGAGGGCGTAGGTTCCCAGCATGATGCGCCGCTTGACCTCCGGGCCAAACAGGGCGCGTGTCTGGCGGACGGTGTCGATCATGTCGGCCCCCTCGACGCGCGGGCCAAAGCGCGTGCCGTCATAGCGGGCCAGATTGGCGCTGGCCTCGGCCGGGGCGATGAGGTAGTAGACCGGCAGGCCATAGTGGGTGTGGGGCAGCGACACCTCGACGATCTCCGCGCCCAGGGCGGCCAGATCGTCGATGGCGGCGCGCACGGCGGACTTGACCTCCGGGGCGATGCCCTCGATGAAGTACTCGCGCGGCACGCCGACGCGCAGGCCGCGGATGTCGCCGGTCAGGGCGGCCTCGTAGTTGGGCACGGGCGCGTCGAGGGAGGTACTGTCGCGTGGGTCGTGGCCGGCGATGACGCCCAGCAGCGCGGCGCAGTCGGCCACCGTCCGGCCGAACGGCCCCACCTGGTCGAGCGACGAGGCGAAGGCGATCACGCCCCAACGGGAGACGCGGCCATAGGTCGGCCGCAACCCCACCAGGCCACAGAACGACGCCGGTTGGCGCACGCTGCCGCCGGTGTCGGTGCCCAGCGCGCCATAGGCCAGCCCGGCGGCCACGGCCGCGGCGCTGCCGCCGCTGCTGCCGCCCGGCACGCGCGCCACGTCCCACGGGTTGGCGGTGGTGACATAGGCCGAGTTCTCCGTGGAGGAACCCATGGCGAACTCGTCGGTGTTGGTCTTGCCCAAAATCACCGCGCCGGCGGCCAGCAGCCGCTCGACGACGAAGGCGTCGTAGGGCGGGATGAAGCCCTCCAGGATTTTGCTGCCGGCCGTGGTGGGGATGCCGGCGGTGCAGATGATGTCCTTGATGGCCAGGGGGATACCCAGCAGGGGGCCATCTTCGCCGGCAGCGCGGCGGCGGTCGGCGGCGGCGGCCTGCTCCAGGGCGCTCTCGTCGGCCACGGTCAGGTAGCTGCGCAGGGCGTTGTCGTAGGTCACGATGCGGTCGATCATCGCCGTCGTCGCCGCCACGCTGGTCGTCTCGCCGCGGCGCAGGGCGTCGCGCAGTTCGGTCAGGGTCAGGGTTGAGAGGTCCATTAGGCGTCGAGGACGGACTGGATGAGGAATTGACCGTCGGCGGCGGCCGCGGCGTTGAAAAGGGCGTCGTCGGACGCGAGCGACGGGGCGATCACATCCTCACGCAGTACGTTGCGCCGGCCGGCGGCGTGGGTGGAGGGCGGCACGCCGGTCAGGTCTAGCTCGTTCAGGCGGGCGGCGTAGTCGAGCACGGCCGAGAGTTGGCCCTGGTAATGGGTCAGTTCCTCGTCCGTCAGCGCCAGCCGGGCCAGGTGGGCGATCTTGGTCACATCTTCGCGGGACAGAGTCATAGTGGTCAATGGTCGGTGGTCAGTAGGTCAGTAGGTCAGTAGGTCAGTCGCCGACGATGGGTTCTTCGGGTTTGTCGTGGGCCTGGCGCAGCGCTTCGCGGCGCTTCTCGAATTCTTCTTCGGTCCAGATGTTCTCCGGGCCGGTCAGCTTGTCGATGTAGAGTTCGCCGTTGAGGTGGTCGATCTCGTGCTGGAAGATGCGCGCCGTCCAGTCATAGAGGCGCAGGCGCACCTTGCGGCCGTGGCGATCCAGCCCGCGCACGCGGATCGACTCGTGCCGCTCCACCTCGCCCAGATAGCCGGGGATGGACAGGCAACCCTCGATGCCCTTGACCGTCTCTTTCGACCGCCAGAAGACCTCCGGGTTGATGATGACGTACAGCTCGCGGGTGTCCTCGATCTCGTTGCCCTCGTCGTCCTCTTCGGGCAAGGTCAGGATGACGGCCAGTTGGATAGGCCGGCCGATCTGCGGCGCGGCCAGGCCGACGCCGTTGGCCTCGCGCAGCGTCTCGATCATGTTGTCGATCAGGCGCTGCAAGTCGGCGTCAAAGCGTGTGACGGGCTGCGTCTTCTGGCGCAGAATTTTGTCGGGAATGCTGACGATGGGCAGTTTGCTCATGGCGCTTGCTGGTTACTCTCTTCCTCAATATAGCCGGGCGGGGTGCGCTGGGGGATGCGCTGTTGCTCCATCGCCTGGCGGTAGACGTCGATCAGCAAGGCGTATTCCTCGCGGCGGGCGCTGCCTTCGCGGACGCGCTGCTGTTGGCGGAACTCGTCCAGGCGCTGGAAGATGTCGCTCTGGATGACTTCGGGGTTGGGCACGTACTCGAAGACGATATCGGCCGCCGCGCCGGCCGTGTCGATGCTGACGAAGCCGAAGTTAAACAGCGTGGCCAGGAAGCCTGGCCGGGTGGCGTTGACGTTCTGGATGTTGCTGATGGGCGCTTGCTTGCGGCTCTCGCCAAAGCCAAACGGGGCGCGATCGATATCGATGACGAAGCGATCCGTCACCTGGAAGATGTCGTTGCGCCAGTCCTCGGCCTGCCAGATGAGCCACAGCAGGTCGCCGAAGCCGAAGGCGACGGCAGCCAGGATGACGATCCACAGCGTGACATCCAGATACAACGCCAGGACGCTCAGGCCGACGACGACAGTGAGCACCAGCGCCGGCCAGGCGATGCGCTTGAACAGGATGAAGAGGCTCTTGCGATAGGTGATCGTGTTGCCTTCTTCGACGCGCCAGCCGTAGCGCCGTTGCAGCCGGGCCAAGAAGCTTTCCGGCCGCGGCGTGGCGCGCGCGGGGGCCGGGCCGCCGGCGTCGGCCGCCTTGAGGGGCGAATCGACGCCGAAGTGCTTCTCGATGGATTGGCGCATGAGGGCTTGCGTCTGCGCCGATTCGACGGCGCGGTACTGGCCCACGAGCCGTTCCAACACGTCTTTCACCCGGCCGGGCTGATCGATGAAGTCGAACAGGACTTTGCCGGCCGCCGCCGCCGTCGTCACGCGGGCCGTGCCGACGTTGAAGAACGTCGCCAGGAAGGACGGTTTCAGCACCTCGACCGTCTGCACCTGGCCAATGGGGATTTTGACCAGACGAATGCGGAAGTGGCGTAGGTCGAACTCGTGGTGGGTCAGGTGGCGGTTGGTGATGACGAAGTAGTCGCCGCGCCAGTCGATCCAGCGCAGGAAGAACCACGACAGGCCAATCAGCGTCAGCACCAGAGGCGCGCCGATCTTGAGCGCACGTTGCAGCCCTGTGTCGATAGGCATCAGGATCAGGATGATGGCAGCCGCCAGCACCAGGGTCACCGGCAGGGTCAGGCGGCCGGCCAACAGCCAGAGGCTGCGCCGGGCGAAGAACTCCAGCCGCTCTTCGGGCATCAGGGCCGCGGCCGACGACGCCTTCACCTGCCGGTGCAGCTTCAGCTTGCGCGCCTCCTGCCAGGCGGCGTCGCTCAGGCCGTAATGCACCTCGCCATCGTCGCGCGGGGCCAGCTGATCGATGATGACCGGGAACTCCTCCAGCAGCTTGTGGAAAGCGGGGCCGGGGATGATCAGCAGGCGGCCCTCATCGTCCGGGTTGGACGTGCCACCCGCGCCGGTGGAGCCTTTGACCGTCGCCGGATGGACGCCGGGCACGAACAGCCACAGGTCATCGAAGGATTGCCGCGGCTCATAGGTGCGCGTCAGGCCCTCGCGGGCGCGTCCGCCGGCATCCAGCCCCTTGGCGAAGAGGCGACCCTCCTTGACGATGTAAAGGCTATTGGCCACGTCGCGCTGGTAGGCGATGACGGTGTTGGGCTTAAAGGCGTACTCCGTGGCAATGGCAGCCACCGCCGTCCTGGCGGCCTCGCTCAGGTTGGCAAAGATCGGTAACGTACCAATAAACTCCAGCTTGGTTGCCACGGCGCGATTTTAGCATGATCGCCGGCCGATTGACGAACGGCCGGTCGCCAGTTTGCCGCTTGGGCCGCGGTGGGCTATGATCATGACACTGGTCTGCTGATGTCGGTCATTACCGTTCTGTTCAACCTTCTTGCCCTGCTGTACATCGGCCGCGCCCTTCAACTCGGCATCCAGATCGTCCGCAACCGGACCGAGTGGCGGCAAGAGCCACTGACCAGGGCCAAGCAGCAACAGGCCGAGCAGGCCGCCTTCTACATTGGCGTGCCGCCCGCGGTCCTGGTGCATGAGTTCATGCATGCCGTGGCCATCTGGCTGTTCGGTGGCCAGGTCGTCGAGTTCGGCTACCGCGTCTTCTGGGGCTACGTCGTGCCCCAGGGCAGTTTCACCCCCATCCAGAACTGGGTCATCGCCATCGCCGGCACGCTGGGATCGCTGGCCTTTGGGGCGACGCTGTGGTTGCTGGCGCGCCGCAGCGCCAGCAGCACGGTGCGCTACTTCGGGCTGCGCGCCTTTCGCTTCCAGATCTATTTCTCGCTGCTCTATTACCCCATCATGACACTGTTCCTGCCCATCGGCGACTGGCGGACGATCTATGCCTTCGGCCGCACGCCGTGGCTGAGTCTGGCCACGGCTGCCGTCCACGCCGGGCTGTTGCTGTGGTTCTGGCGGGCCGACCGGGCCGGCGCGTTCGAGATGCCCGCCTTCGAGACGGCCAATGCCCAGGCGCGCCATGAGTTGACCGCGGCGACGGGCGACCCGCTGGCGCAGTTGCGCGCCATCGAGGAGATGCGCCGCGGCGGCGCGCCCAAGCAGGCCCTGCAGTCGCTGGACGCGCTGCTGGCCCAGTACCCGCGCTTCGCCGAGGGATACTTGCAGCGGGCGCTCATCTTCGCCGCCAAGCGCGGCGGGGTCAATCGCGAGGCCGCTGATACCGCCCGGCAAGCGCTGGCGCTAGGGCTGCGTGAGCCGAGCGACGCCGCTCTGGCCCAATCCCTTATCGCCTTCCAGGCGCTGGAGCGAGGCGACGGTGCAACGGCCCAGGCGGCAATGGATGCCGCCCTGACGCCCGCGCCCGGCTATGACCCCGAACTGCTGCCCGACGGACAGCGCGCCGAACTCCACGCCCTGCGCGGCCAGGCCTATCGCCGGCAGGGCCGCTACGACGACGCCTACCGCGAGGTCGGCCTGGCCCTGGCGCTGGCGCTGGCCGCCGGTCACAACGACACCGTCGCCCGCCTGCGTCAGGAGCAGGAAATCATCGAGAAACACGCCGGCCGCAAACTGTCGGCCGCGCCGCTACGGTCTGAGCCGACCTTTCCATCCAGCGACGGTCGCTGACGCGCCGTCCCCGGCCGGGCCATGACTGGCCCGGCGCGATCCTTGATAACACCATCAGTGACGCGCTTTGGGAGCATGTCGGACATGCTTTAAGAGCATATCGGACACGCTTTGAGAGCATTTCATGGACGAATGTCATAATAGATGTCATATAGAAATCAGGATCAATAGCAGTAGGCACTGATCCTCTTTTTCGCTATTCTGTTTGAGCGGGTTGGCGCTTGGAGCCACTCGCGTGTGACTGGCCTGCGGCGATTCATGGCAGACTACCGGGAGGTCATATGCGGGTCGAATTGCGGGACATCCGAAAGTACTTCGGAGCGGTCAAGGCCAATGACGGCATCAGTCTGACCCTGGAGCCGGGGAAGATCTATGCCCTTGTCGGCGAAAACGGGGCCGGCAAGAGCACCCTGATGAAGATTCTCTCCGGCTACCAACCGCCCACCGGCGGCGAAATTCTCCTGGACGACCAGCCGGCGCGCTTCCACTCGCCGGCCGACGCGCTGGCCAAGGGCGTGGGCATGCTCTACCAGGACCCGCTAGACATGCCGCCTTTCCGGGTCATTGACAACTACCTCCTCGGCCGCGACAGCCGCCTCGTCCTCGACTACAAGACCGCTCGCGACGAACTGGCCCAACTGGCCGCGCGTTACGGTTTCGACATCGACCCCAACGCCACCATCGACTCGCTCTCGATGGGCCAGCGGCAGCAGCTTGAGTTGGTGCGCTTGCTGGCCGGCGGGGCGCAGGTGCTCATCCTCGACGAGCCGACCACAGGCATCAGCGCCGAGCAGAAAGAGGTCCTCTTCGAGTCGATGCGCACGATGACCCGCGAGGAGGGCAAGACGGTCATCCTCGTCTCCCACAAGCTGGAGGAGGTGCAGGAGCTGTGCATCCATGCCTACGTCCTGCGGCGCGGCAAGCTGGTCGGCGCGCAGTCGTTGCCCTGCGGCAATGAGATACTGGTCGAGATGATGTTCGGCCAGATGCCCCAGCGCAGCCGCCGGCCGCTGTTCCAGCTAGGCCAGCCCGTCCTGGAACTGCGCGATGTGGCCATCAGCACCTACGAGCTGACCGTGCCCGACATCAATCTGTCCGTCCGCGCCGGCGAGGTCTTCGGTTTCGCCGGGCTGGAGGGCAGTGGCCAGCGACTGGTTATGCAGGTCTGCGCCGGGCTGATGGCCCCGTCGAAGGGGCAGGTGAACGTCGGCGGGCAGGACGTGACCGGCTGGGGCTACCACCGCATGCAGGCCCACGGCATGGGCTACGTGGCCGCGGGGCGGTTGGAGGAAGGGTTGGTGGCCGGGCTGTCGCTGACGGAACATCTGGTGCTGGCGCGGCCGGAGAAGAAGTTCTTCATCGACTGGAAGGGCAACGAGGCCGAGATGACCGAGCGCATCACGACCTACCAGATCGTCGGCCGGCCGGAGACGACCGCCGACGCTCTCTCCGGCGGCAATCAGCAGCGGCTGCTCTTCTCGCTGCTGAACACGCCGCTGAAGTTGCTGCTGTTGGAACACCCGACGCGCGGCCTGGACGTGCGCTCGGCCGACTACACGTGGCAACTCCTCTACCAGCGGCGTGAGCACGGCACAGCGATCCTCTTCATTTCGGCCGACCTCGACGAGATCATCGCCCATAGCGACCGCATCGCCGTCTTCTCCGGCGGGCGCATGTCGCGGGTCGTTGAGGCGACGCAAACATCGGCCGAGGAACTGGGTCATCTTATCGGAGGCCAGGCATGAATCAGGCGCGAACGAGCGGGGCCGGCTGGATCGCCCGCGTGTGGCCGTTGGTTCCTGTGGTCGCGGCGCTGCTGTTCACCAGCGGACTGCTGCTGCTCTTCAACGCTAGCCCCGGCGAAGCCTACCGGGCCATGTGGGACGGGGCCTTCGGCACGTCGGACAAGTTCCTCAGCGTGGTCGCCTTCTGGATTCCGCTGGTGCTCTGTTCCGTCGGCCTGCTGGTCACCTTCACCGCCGGCCTGTGGAACATCGGCGTGGAAGGACAGATCATCCTGGGGGCCATCTGCGCCAGCTGGGTGGCCCTGCGCCTCAGCGGGCCGGCCTGGCTGCTCATCCCCCTGGAGATCGGCGCGGCCATGCTGGGCGGGGCGCTGTGGGCGGCCCTCGCCGCAGTGCTGAAGACGCGCGGCAAGGTCAACGAGATTTTTGGCGGCCTGGCGCTCAACAACCTGGCCATCATCCTGACCAATTACCTCATCTCCGGGCCGTGGCAGCCGCCGGAAGGCGGTACGTTCCGCGGCACGGCGCCTTTCCAGGACGCGGCCCTGCTGCCGCGCTTCCTGGAGTCGCGCTTCAGCCCGCTGTCGCTGGTGCTGGCCGGGTTGGCCTTCGCCGCCGTGTTCTTCATCCTGCGGGGCACGACCTGGGGGTTGAAGCTGAAGGCGCTGGGCAAGAATCCGCACTCGGCCTTCCTGTTGGGCGTCTCCAGCGAGCGCGAGACCATCCTGGCGATGATGTTCTGCGGCGCGCTGGCCGGGCTGGGCGGGGCGGTGCGCGTCCTGAGCTGGTTCGACAGCCTGCGGCAGAGCATCTCCGGCGGCATCGGCTTCCTGGCGCTGCTCATCGTCATGCTGGCCGCCTATCGCATCCTGTTGGTGCCCTTCATCGCCTTCTTCTTCTCGGTGGTGCTCAACGGCAGCATCACCCTGCAACTGAAGACGCAACTCCACTCGGCCCTGGGCGGCATCCTGACCGGCGTGATGGTGCTGTTCGTCCTGCTCTTCGGATCGGCCAAGCAACTGGGCATCGGCAAGGGCAAGGCCGGCCCCGGCGACGCGCCCGAAGCGGTTCCGGCCGCGCCGGCCGACAGCATCAGCGGCGACATCTCGACCTCAACCCACGCCCGCGGAGGTGACTGATGAACGACAGCCAACTCATCGCCATCCTGGCCTCCATCGTCCTGCAAGCATCGCCGCTCATCATCGCTGTCTGCGGCGAAATCCTGACCGAGCGCTCCGGCGTCGTCAATCTGTCCCTCGATGGCTCGATGCTCATGGCGGCCATGACCGGCTTCGTTGTCGGCATGAAGACCGACAGCTACTGGATCGGCTTCCTGGCCGCGGCCGTGGTCGGGGCCATTTTCGCCGCCATCGTGGCCTTCGGCAGCATTCGCCTGGGCCAGAGCCAGGTGGCCATCGGCTTCGTGCTGACGCTGCTGGGCGACGACCTGAGCGCCTTCCTGGGCCAGAACTACGTCCGCCAGACCGGCGTCGTCGTGCCCCGGGCGGGCATCCCCCTGCTGAAGGACATCCCCATCCTCGGCCCGATCCTGTTCAACCAGAACATCGTCGTCTACTTTGCCATCCTATTGATCATAGGAACGTGGTGGTGGCTGAACCGGACGCAGGCGGGTTTGCGGCTGCGGGGCGCGGGCGAGCGGCCGACGGCCGCCTTTGCCCGCGGCGTCGACGTCAACCGTGTGCGCTACGCCTACACCATCCTGGGCGGGGCGCTGGTCGGCATCGCCGGCGCGGCCTATTCGCTCAATGTCAAAATCGGCTGGTCAGATGGCCACGTGCGCGGCTTCGGCTGGATCGCCCTGGCCATCGTCATCTTTGGCGGTTGGTCGCCCATTCGCGGCGCGTTTGGCGCGCTGCTCTTTGGGGCCACCAAGGCGCTGGCCACGGCCCTGCAACGCGCCTTCCCGGAGGTCTCGGTGGTGGCTTTCAACGCCATCCCCTGGGCGCTGATGATCCTGGTGCTGCTGGCCGTCGGCAGCGACTACACCGAGCGGTTCATCGAGGCGATGCCGCGGCGTTGGCAGCGGCCCTTGCGCCGCGTCCTGCGCGTCTCGCCGCCGATGGCCCTGGGAACAGCTTTTCATGAGGGGTAGTGCCCTCCGCGCGGAGTAGCCCATGATCGACTTCCTCGTCAGATATCCGCGGCTTGGTCGGTTGTTCGATCTCCTCTTGCCCCTGCTGGCCACGCTGGCCGCCCTCGCGGTCGGGGCGATCATGCTGCAACTCCTGGGCGCGAACCCGTTCGTCGCCTACCGCGCCCTGCTGGAAGGCGCGTTCGGCAGCCAGAACGCCCTGGCCGACACCATCGTGCGGGCCACGCCGCTGCTGCTGGTCGGCCTGGGTATCTGCATCGCCTTTCGCGCCGGGGTGATCAACATCGGCGGCGAGGGGCAGTTCATTGCCGGGGCGCTGCCGGCGACGCTGCTGGGGCTGTCCTTCCCCGACGCGCCGGCCATCATCATCATTCCGGCGGCGCTGCTGTGCGGTTTCCTGGGCGGAGCGGTCTGGGGCAGCATCCCCGGCCTGCTGAAGGCCTATTTCAACGTCAATGAAATCCTCAGTACGATCATGCTCAACATCATCGCCGTGCAGTTCATGAACTTCCTGCTGCGCGGGCCGATGATCGACCCGGTGCAACTCCAGGCGGCCTCGGCCATCCCCCAGACGGCGCGGCTGAACCCCGCCTTCGACCTGCCGCGCTGGGTGCCGACACGGCTGCACGCCGGGGCGCTGCTGGCCGTCGTGCTGGCCGTCGTCGTCTACATCCTGTTGTGGCGCACGACGACCGGCTACCGCATCCGCGCCGTCGGCTTCAACCCCGACGCCTCGCGCTACGCCGGCATCAACGTCAAGCGCAATATCGTCCTGGCGCTGCTGCTCAGCGGCGCATTCGCCGGGCTGGCCGGGGCGGTGCAGGTCTATGGCGTCAGCCACCGCATGATCACCGACGGCTCGGCGGCCGGTTTCACGGGCAGCGCCGGCTTCAACGGCATCGTCGCCGCCCTGTTCGGCAAGTTGCACCCGCTGGGGGCCATCCCGGCCTCGTTCATCTTCGGCGCGCTGATCGTCGGGGCCAACAGCCTGCAACGGGCGATGCAGGTTCCGGCGGCGCTCATCACCGCGCTGAACGGCCTGGTGGTCGTCTTCGTCGTTTGCAGCGACATCTTCAGCCGGCGGCTGGCGCGGCGGCGGCAGATCGGTGTCGCCGAGGTGGGTAGTAAAGGCGCAGGGGCGCAGGGCGGCGGGGGAGCGGGGGAGAGGCCGCCGACGGCCGCGAACGTCGGCCCGCCGGATAGCGCGAGCGCACAACCCGCGCCGCCCGCGACGGCGGCCAAGGTCGGCGCGACGATCAAGCCGGTCGCCCACGTTGCGGGGCAGGAGGCGTCCAGTGATTAGCCAACTCTTCACCGAAGCGGTTCTGATCGGCATCCTGACCTCCGGCATCCGCCTGGCCACGCCCTACCTGTTTGCCTCCATCGGCGAGATGTTCGGCCAACGCAGCGGCGTGCTGAACCTGGGCGTGGAGGGCATGATGCTCATGGGCGCATTCGCCGCCTTCTACGTCACCCTGACCACCGGCAGCCCCTGGCTGGGTCTGCTGGCGTCCATCCTCGTCGGCACGCTGATGGGCTTGGCGATGGCCGTCATCAGCGTCACCTTCCAGGCCGAGCAGGGCATCAGCGGCATCGGCGTCTACCTGTTTGGGCTGGGCATGAGCGAGCTGCTGTTCAAGAAGATGCTGGGGACGGTCGAGACGGTCAGCGGCTTCCGGCCGTTGGCCATCCCCGTGCTCAGCGATATTCCCATCATCGGGCCGATCCTGTTCCAGCAGAGCGCCATGGTCTACCTGGCCTACTTGCTTGTGCCCGTGGCCTGGTTCGTGCTCTACCGGACGACGTTCGGGCTGAAGATCCGCGCCGTGGGCGAGAACCCGGCCGCGGCCGACTCGCTGGGCGTCAGCGTTAAGCGGACGCGCTATATGACCGTCACCCTGGGCGGCGCGCTGGCCGGCGTGGCCGGAGCGTCGCTGTCCATCGCCCTGCTGAACGTCTTCCAGCAGAACCTGACCAGCGGCATCGGCTTCATCGCCGTGGCCCTGGTCTACTTCGGCGGCTGGCGGCCCTATGGCGTCCTGTTTGGCGCGCTGCTGTTCAGCATGGTCAACGCCTTGCAGCTATGGATTCAGGCGCTCAACATCCCCATCCCGTTTGACGCCTCCGAACTGCTGATCATGATGCCCTACGTACTGACAATCCTGGTACTGATGTTCTCGGCCGGGCGCGTGCGCAAGCCGTCGGCGCTCGGCGCTATCTATGAACGCGGCACCTAATCCACCTGAAGGAGGTGATGCGCTCCGACATTTACCCGTCAACTGGTTGGGCGGGGTCGCATTGCGGCCCGCGCCCCTGATTCGTCGTCAACGTCAATGAAAACATTTCCATGCGAATCCAAAAGAACAACGCAAAGGAGAGGAAGAACATGAAACGCACTTTGTGGCTGAGCCTGCTGTTGATCCTGGCCATGGTTCTCGTGGCTTGCGGCGGCACTCAGACCGACACGACTACCGAAGAGCAGCCCGCGGCCACCGAAGAGGGCGCCGCCGAGGAAGCTGCGCCGACCGAAGAAGAAGCTGCCGCGCCCGAAGAAGCGGCCGGCCCCTTCCGCGTCGCCGTCGTCATGCCCAGCGGCATCAATGACCTGGCCTTCAGCCAGAGCATGTTCGATGCCCTGACGGCCATCCAGAACGAGATGGGCGCGGACAACTTCGAGTTCGTCTACTCGGAGAATATGTTCGTGGTTGAGGACGCCGCCGCGGCTCTGCGCGACTACGCCAGCCAGGGCTATGACCTCGTCATCGGCCACGGCTCGCAGTACGGCAGCTCGCTGCAGGAGATCGCCCCCGACTTCCCGGACACGAGCTTTGCCTGGGGCACGACGGTCGATACCTTCGGCATCGCCAACATCTATGCCTATGAGGCGCGCTCCGAAGAGGGCGGCTATGTCAACGGCGTGCTGGCGGCCAACCTGTCCACCAGCAACACCCTGGGCGTGGTCGGCCCCATCGAGACGGGCGACGCCAAGCTCTATGTTGACGGCTTCGTGGCCGGGGCCAAGGCGGCCAAGCCCGACATCACCGTCAACGTCAACTACATCGGTTCCTTCAGTGACATCGCCCTGGCGACCGAAGCGGCCAACACGCTGGTCGGCGCGGGCGCGGATGCCCTGACGGGCACGGCGCAGATGGTCGTTGGCGCGATCGGCGTGGCCGAAGAGAGCAACGTGCCCTGGTTCGGTACGCAGTCGAGCCAGACCTCGCTGGCCCCCAGCGTGGTCGTCGCTAACCAGGTCTATGACTGGACGGGCGTCCTGAACACGATCATCGAGCAGGTTAAGGCCGGCACGCTGGGCGGCGAGTCCTTCGCCCTGACGCTGGAGAACGGCGGCCTGGTGATGGACTACAACCCCGACTACGCGCTTCCCGAAGCGGCCAAGGCGGCCGCCGACGAAGCCGCGGCCGGCATCGCCGCGGGCACGATCAGCGTTTTCGGCGGCGAGACAGCCGCCCCGGCCGAGGAACCGGCCGCCGAAGCCGCGCCGCTGACGTTTGGCATGATCCTCGTTGGCCCGAAGAACGACCACGGCTGGAGCCAGGCGCAGGCCGAGGGCGGGCAGTTCATCGTGGACAACCTGCCCGGCTCGGAGATGATCCTGTTCGAGTCGCTGAACTCGGCCGACAAGCCGGAAGCGACGCTGGAAGGCGTGGTCGATGACATGGTCGCCAGCGGCGCGACGCTCATCTTCACCACCTCCGACGAGTTCGAGGAAGACACCCTCGCGGTGGCCCAGAAGTACCCCGACATCGTTTTCATCAACTCCACTGGCGACGACGCCAAGACGGGCGAAGCGCCGGCGAACCTGGGCAACGTCATGAGCCGCATGGAAGACATGAAGGCCGTGGCCGGTTGCGCCGCCGCGTTGGCGTCCCAGACCGGTAACATCGGCTACCTCGGCCCGCTGATCAACTTCGAGACGCGCCGCCTGGCGTCCTCGGTCTTCCTGGGCGCGAAGTACTGCAATGAGAATCTACGCGCCGAGCCGTTCGACGATCTGGGCTTCACCGTGACCTGGATCGGCTTCTGGTTCAACATCCCCGGCGTCACGCTGGACCCGAGCGAAGTGGTGACGAGCTTCTTCGACACGGGCACGGACGTGGTGCTGAGCGGCATCGACACGACCGAGGCCATCGACATCGCCGGCCAGCGCGCCGCGCAGGGCGATACGGTCTACGCCATCCCCTATGACTACATCGCCGCCTGCGACATCGCCCCCGATGTTTGCCTGGGCGTGCCCTTCTTCAGCTGGGGGCCGGCCTACCTCAACATCGCCACGGCCGTCGCCAACGGCACGTGGGAGCAGTCGTGGGACTGGCTGCCGGCCGACTGGGACAACCTGACCGACCCGGCGCTCACCAACGTCGGCTGGATCAGCGGCCCGGCCCTGACCGAGGAGATGCAGGCCAGTCTGGATCAGTTCATCGCCGGCATGGCGTCGGGCGAGATCAACGTCTGGACCGGCCCGATCAACCTGCAGGACGGCACAGCCTACATCGCCGACGGTGCGACCGCGACCGACGACGAGATCTGGTACCTGCCGCAACTGCTGGAGGGCATGGACGGCCCTAGCGAGTAAGCAGTAAACAGTAAGCAGTAAACAGTATTCAGTAGGTCAGCAGGTCAGTGTGTCAAAACCACTGCCTACTGACCACTGAATACTGGATACGGCATACTGAATACTGAATACTGAATACTAGATACTGGATACTACACACTGGATACTGGATACTGCCATGACCGACCTTCTCCCCTCCGGCCATCCGCGTATTGACCACCTGGAGATGCGCGGCATCACCAAGCGATTTCCCGGCGTGTTGGCCAGCGACCACGTCGATTTCGACGTGCGCACCGGCGAGGTTCATGCCCTGCTGGGCGAGAACGGCGCGGGCAAGAGCACGCTGATGAGGATCCTCTACGGCCTCTACCAGCCGGACGAGGGCGAGATCCGGCTGAATGGTCAGGTCGTGAGCATCCAGTCCCCGGCCGACGCCATTCGCTATGGCATCGGCATGATCCACCAACACTTCATGCTCGTGCCGACGCTGACCGTCAAGGAGAACGTCGCCCTGGGCCTGAAGTCGTCGCGCTCGTTTCTGACCGACCTCGACAAGGTGGCGGCGCGCATCGAGCAGTTGGCCAAGCTCTATAGCCTGGACGTCGACCCGGACGCGGTCGTCTGGCAATTGTCGGTCGGCCAGCAGCAGCGCGTTGAGATCATCAAGGCGCTCTATCGCGGCGCGGCGCTGCTCATCCTCGACGAGCCGACGGCCGTGCTGACGCCGCAGGAAGTGGACGAGTTCTTCGTCATCCTGGAGCAGATGAAGCGCGACGGCCACGCCCTGATCTTCATCTCCCACAAACTCCACGAGGTCATCCAGCTCTGCAACCGGGTGACGGTGCTGCGCGACGGCCGCACCATCGGCACGACGAAAGTCGAGGGCACGACCAAACAGCAGTTGGCCGAGATGATGGTTGGGCGGCCGGCCGGCTTGCAGCCGACCAAGAAGCCGCTGGACGCGCACGAGGTGCGCCTGAGCGTGCGCAATGTCGAGGCGCTGAACGACCGCGGCCGGCCGGCGCTGCGCGGCGTGTCGTTTGACGTGCGCGCGGGCGAGATCGTCGGGCTGGCGGGCGTGTCGGGCAACGGCCAACGCACGCTGGCGGAGGTCATCGCCGGGCTGCGGCCGGCTACGAGCGGGGAGGTCAGCCTTGGCGGCCGGAATGTCACCGGCCTGTCGCCGCGCCGGGTCATGGCCCTGGGCCTGTCCTACATCCCCGAAGAGCGGATGCGCGACGGCATGATCCGCGAGTTCACCGTGGCCGAAAACATCATCCTGCGCGAATTCGACCAACCGCCCTATGCCCGTTCCGGCTTCCTCAATCAGGCGGCCATCCAGCGCAACTCGCGCGAATTGGTCAACAGCTTCAACGTCAAGACGCCCTCGCTGGAGACGCCGGCCAAAAACCTGTCGGGCGGCAACATCCAGAAGATCATCCTGGCCCGCGAGATCTCGCGCCGGCCGCAGGTCATTGTCGCCGCCCAGCCGACGCGCGGCCTGGACATTGGCGCGACCGAGTACGTCCACGCCCGGCTGCTGGAGCAGCGCGACCAGGGCACGGCGACGCTGCTGATCAGCGAAGACCTCGATGAAATCCTGGCCCTGGCCGACCGCATCCTGGTCATCTGCGACGGCCGTATCATGGGCGACGTGCCCCGCGCCGAAGCGACGGCGGAGAAGTTGGGGTTGTTGATGGCGGGGGTAGAGAGCTAGGCGCGGCGGTGCGTCGCACTTTCCGAAGTACGTCGCACCCTTCTCTTGGGCGGAGCGTCGGCGCCAACCTGCGTGTTGAGGCAGGCCTGCGTCTCTGCCCTCTACGACTAAGCCGCCGCCTGCTCGGACTTCAGGCGGGAACGAAGCCACAGCAACAGCAGCGCGACAGCGGCCAGCAGCAGAGCCATCCCCACAGCCCGTTCGCGCCCGCCGGCATCGCCCGGCTCCGTTGCGACGATCCACTCGAACGTCGCCAGCATCCCCGTTTGCAGCGGCCGGGGCCGCCAGCCCAACTCGGCGCGGGCCTTGTCGGCGCGCCCGGCGTACGTCGCCCCCAGCATACGCACTATGTCTTCGCCCACCAGCGGCGACAGCGACAGCGCCGGTTGGAGCCGGGCGGCCACCGGGGCCAGCGGGCTGAGGGCGCGGGCGGGCACACGGGCCACGGGCGGCCGCTTGCCGGTCAGTTGCGCCCAGAACTCGACCATCTCGCCCAGGGGCACGGCCGGGCCGGCCAGGATGTAGGTTTCGCCGACGCGCCCCTTCTCGGCGGCCAGAATGTGGCCCGCGGCGATGTCGTCCACGTAGGCGTAGGTCAACGTCGTCTCCGGGCCGGGAACCATCGGCAGCAGGCCACGATAGAACAGGCGCATGGCCTCGGCCAGCCAGCTGGTGTCGCCGGGGCCATAGACCGCGCCGGGCATGACGATGATGATCGGCGCGCCCTCGGCCAGCAGCGGCTCGGCGACCTCGTAGTGGGCCTGCCACTTGGTGCGGTCGTACTCGGTCAGGAACGGCCCCTCATAGCGATAGGTCTCATCGGGCAGTTCGCCGTGGGTGTCGCCGAAGACGGCCAGGCTGCTGGTGTAGACGATGCGCGGCACGTCCAACTCGTGGGCCAGGTCCAGAACCTGCCGCGTGCCCTCGACGTTGATCGTCGCCGATTGGGCTTTGGCTTCCGGCGTATAGTCGTAGATGGCCGCCAGGTGGAAGACGACATCGCTGCCGCGCATAGCCGCGCGCATCGACTCGCGGTCGGTCACGTCGCCGGGGACGACGGTGGCCCCCAGGGCGCGCAGCGTCTCCGCGCCGGTCTGCGAGCGAGCCAGGGCGTAGACGTGGTAGTTGCGTTCCACTAGTTGGCGGACAAGACGGCGGCCGATGAATCCCGTTCCGCCGGTGACGAATGCTTTCATGGGCGACTCCTCTTCCTGCCGCGCTGGTGCGCGGCCGGCAACATCGCTCCATTATAGCCGCCGCCGGGCGATTGGTCAGGGTCATTGCCCAAGTTAGAAGGAATGCTCACGCCAAGCCACAAAGTAAGCAAAGGACGCCAAGAAGAAACTCTGGTATGATTGACGGACGTGGCCGGGGCGTCATGGGATCTGTAAGGTAAAGACGTTAGGCTTATTGGAAAACGCGCTGCCCGTCATGCGCCCGAATGCAGAATGGATGACTCGCTAGGCAACACCATCGACCGCGAATTCACCCGCACGAGCCGGCTCATCGGCGTCGCCATATTGGCGCTGGTGGTGCTGGAGGTGGCCGTGTTCGCCGTCGTCTTCGCTGTCTTCGGCGCGCAGGTGGCCGGCCAGTGGTTGCCGGAGCTGTTGCTGGCGGTGTTGTTCAGCTTGCTGATCGGCGCGATTGCCCTGAACGGTCTCGGCCGCACCCGGCGCGCGCTGGTCGAGGACGTTGGCCAGGCCGCGGCCCAGGAATTGCGCGCCCTACGCTCGGCCAACAACCGCGCCCAATCGCTGCAACGCATGGCCTCCACCCTCAGCGCCACCCTCAGCTTTGAGCGCGTTGTGGAGCAGTCGCTCGATGTCTGTAGCCTGGCGCTGGACGAGATGGGCATTCCCCGCGCGTCGCTGGTGGGCGCGGTCTTCCTGTATGAGGAGGGTCTGCTACGCCCCATCGCCCGGCGGCGCTTCCTGGGCGAGGACAGCCAGCGCGTCATCGCCGGCAAGCGCGGCGTCGTCGGCGCGGCCCTCAGCCGGGCCGAGCCGGCCGTGACCAACAACCCGGCCGAAGACCCCGAATTGCGCGACTATGAGGCCTTCCGTGATTGCCTGACGGCCGTCTGCGTGCCCCTGCGGGCGGGCTTCCAGCTATTTGGCGCGATGGTCATCGGCACGGACACGCCTGTGCAGTTCGAGGAGGAGCATTTCGACCTCTTCACCGCCGTTGGCGACCAGGCCGTCATCGCCCTGCAGAACGCGCAACTCTATCAACGCCTGGAGGCGGAGAAGCAGCGCCTGATCGAGGCCGACGAGGAGGCGCGCAAAGAACTGGCCCGCGACCTGCACGACGGGCCAACGCAGAGCATCTCCGCCATCGCCATGCGCCTCAACTACGCCCGCACGACCATCGACCAGGACCCGGCGCGCGTCAAGCAGGAGTTGGCCAAGGTCGAGGCGCTGGCCAAGAAGACCTCGGCCGAGATTCGCAGCATGCTCTTCACCCTGCGCCCGCTGGTGCTGGAGACGCAGGGGCTGGGCGCGGCGATGGAGGCGCTGTTGCGCCGCTACAGTGAGAGCGACGGCATTGAAATGCGCCTCGTCGGGGCGGAGAACGGCAATCTGCTGTCTAAGTCGGCCCAGATGGTTGTCTTCGCCGTCCTGGAGGAAGCGCTGAACAACGCCCGCAAGTACTCCAAGGCCACGACCATCGACGTGCGTTTCTGGCAGACCGAGGGTCTATTCGTCGCCGCCGTCAGCGACAACGGCGTCGGCTTCGACACCTACGACATCAACCGCGATTACAGCACCCGCGGCAGCCTGGGCATGGTCAACATGCGCGAGCGGGCCGAGCGCATCGACGGCTCGCTGCGCGTCGAGTCGTCGCCCGATTCCGGCACGACGGTGACGCTGGTCGTGCCCCTGGACAAGCAAGGCCCGCCGGCCGAGGGCGATGAGCGCCTCTCCGACCAGCCCCAGCTCATCGACGCCGGCAACTGAGTCGCCCGCGCGGGGCGCTGTGCCCTGGCTGTGGCTGGCCGCCGGGCTGGCCGGCTATGGGCTGCTGGCGCTGTGGTTTCCCCTGGCGGCCAACGCCGGCCGCGTGCCCCCCGCCGATATTCGCACCTTCGCCCCGACGCTGTTGGCCGGGGCGCTCTACGTGCTGCTCGTGCTGGCGCTCCACGGCGTCTATCTGGCCGCGGTCGGTCGAGCGTCCCGGCGTCCCCTGGCCCGACCGTTGGTGGTGGCTTTGCTGGGCGGGCTGCTCTTCGCCCTGCCCTTGCTCTTCGCCTACCCCGTTAACGCCACCGATGTCTACCGCTATCTCATCCGCGGGCGCATTGCTGCCGTCTATGGCCAAAGCCCGTTTGTCGTCCCGCCGGCGACGTTCATCGGCGATCCCTTCCTGCCCCTGGCGGGCGAGTGGGCCGGGGAAACGTCGCCCTATGGGCCGCTGTGGGAACTGGTGGCCGCGGGCGTCGCCCGGCTGAGCGGCGACAACCTGCTGCTGGGCGTGGTGTTGTTCAAGCTGCTGGCCGTGGCCTGCTTCCTGGCCGCGGCGGCGGTCATCTGGGCCAGCCTGCGCGGCCGGCCGGGGCGGCTCACGGCGACGCTGCTGTGGGCCTGGAACCCGGCTCTGCTGCTGACCTTCGCCCTCAACGGCCACAACGACGCGCTGATGATCCTCTGGCTGCTGCTCGGCGTTTGGGTGGGGCAGCGGCGACCGGCGGCCGGCTTCCTGCTGCTGTGCGTGGCGGCGTTGACCAAGCCGGTGGCCGCGCTGGCGCTGCCGGTCTTCTTCATCGC
>JAIBAS010000091.1 GCA_019695075.1 Promineifilum sp.
GGCGGCCTCGTGCAGCGCCCGGCGCTGGTCGTCGTCCAGTTGCGTGCCCTCGCCCGTCGTCCCGCCGACGAAAAGGCCCTTGACGCCCCGCGCCAGCAGGAACTCGACCAGCGGCGCGACGACGGCCGTGTTAACGGTGTGGCTGCCGGGCAGCAGCGGCGTGGCCATGGCCGGGGCGACGCCGCCGGCTAGACTCGTCTTCAGCGCGGCGATGCGCGTGGTGACGGTGGATGCACTCATGGGGTCGTCCTCCTAGTTCTCGTTGACCGGAAAGCGGGCCTCGCCCTCAGTCAGCGCTTGCTCGAAGAGGTGCAGCCCCTCCTCAATGAGCGCCCGGTCGATGTTGAGCGGCGGCGTCATGCGGATAGCGTTGACGCCGCAGGGGATGAGCAGTAGCCCCAGCTCAAAGGCGCGCTGAATGATGAAGTTGCGCAGGTCGATGGCCCGCTCCTTCGTCTGGCGGTCTTTGACGAACTCGATGCCGATCATCAGGCCGCGTCCGCGCACCTGGCCGATGCTGGGATGGCGCGCCTCCATTTCCGCCAGCGCGTCCTGAATGAAGTTGCCGCTGTCGGTGGCCCGCTGCATCAGGCCTTCCCGCTCGATGACCTCCAGCGTGGCCAGAGCCGAAGCGGCGGCGACGGGGTTGCCGCCGTAGGTGCTGCCGTGCGAACCCGGCCCCCAGGTCATCAACTCCTTGCGGGCGACGATGCCGCCGATGGGCAGGCCGCTGCCGATGCCCTTGGCGAAGCAGACGATGTCGGGCTGAACGTGCTCTTGCTCGATAGCCCACCAACTGCCGGTGCGGCCGGCGCCGCTCTGAATCTCATCAACCATCAGCAGGATGCCGTGCCGGTCGCAGACCTCGCGCAGGCGCGTGAAGAAGCCCGGCGCGGGCACGACGTAGCCGCCCTCGCCCTGGATCGGCTCGATGAGGATGCCGGCCACGTCGTTGGGCGAGAGGATGTTGCGGAAAAGCTGCTCCTCGATGTAATCGACGACGATCTCGCCGTAGCTGTGGTGGGCCGGGCCGGCCAGCAGCGGGCGGTAGGCGTTGGGATAGGGCACGTGGTAGACCTTGACGCCGGACAGGTAGTTGGCCCGCTGGACAGCCTTGCTGGCCGTGAAGGACAGCGAGCCGAGGGTGCGGCCGTGGAACGCGCCCATGAAGCCGATGAAGCGCGTCCGGCCGGTGGTGTACATGGCCAGCTTGATGGCCGCCTCGACCGCCTCGGTGCCGGAGTTGCCGAAGTAGACCTGCGTTGGCGCGTCCATCGGGGCGATGGACTGAATCTTCTCGGCCAGCGTGACCGCCTGAGGATAGAAAAAGTCGGACAGGCAGATGTGCCAGAACTTGTCGAGCTGCTCCGCCACGGCGGCCTGCACCGCCGGGTGGCGGTGGCCGACGTTGAGGACGGCCACGCCGGCCATGAAGTCGATGTAGCGGCGGCCGTCCACATCCCACACTTCCGAACCCTGGGCATGGTCGACAACGAGGGCATACTCGCGACTGTAAGACGGGGAGAGGCTGGCGACGTCGCGTTCGATCCAGCTATGGCCCACGGGGCCGACGCCGTCGAGGCTGAATTTCATAATGGTCTCCTTTGGCCGGAGCTACTCCGGTTCGATGGTGAAGGTTAAGGGATAGCCCTCCAGGCTGGCGGCGAAGTGGGCGCGCCCGACGCGCTTCTCGGCCTCGCTCTTGGGCAGGGTGGTCACGTAGGCTGCGCCGCTGACGTGGGCCATGTAGGTGACATGTTCGGCCGCCAGCGGCGTCAGGTCGAAGAAGCGCTGCAGGGCGACGATGACGAAATCATAGGGGGTAACGTCGTCATTGTGGACGAAGACGCTCACGGGCGGCTCAATCGTCGCCTCGGCTTCCGTCGCCAGCGCCTGTTCGGTGTCGTGCAAAATGTCCTGGTCGGCCATGACTGCGTTATCCCTGATGCTCTCATTTTACCCGGAATGTGGCCGCCTCCAAAAGGCGCGGCGGCCGGAACGGCGGCGTTCGTTTGGCGGGCCGGCCGCGGCCGTGCTACAATGTCCGGCGTTCAGGAGCAAACTATCAGGGAACCCGAAAGAGTGATCATGAGTCGGATTCGTATTGTCATTGTTCTCCTGGCAGCCGCGACGGCGCTGCTCTTCATGAGCGGACGCGCGCGGGCCGCCGCGAGTTGCTACGTGGTCTCCAGCGACGTCGGCTATGTGTGCGACACCAATCCGCCGCCGTCGCCTTTCAGCAAGCCGGTCGTGCGCCACGACAGTATCCTGCCAAAGCTGAAGTTCGGCCGGCTGGCCGACAACATCAACGTCTACGCCGAGCCGAACATGAACAGCCCCATCGTGCGCAACGCGGGCGACGGCTTTTTGTTCCACACCATCGAAGACACGGCCAACAACCAGGAAGAAGGCCGGCTGTGGTACATGATCGACCCCGGCGAGTGGGTGCGCGGCGAGGACATCACCCTCAAGACCATGTCATCCTTCACCGGCGTCGAGCTGCGGGCGCAGCCGGCGCGGCCGTTTGGCTGGATGATCGTCGATTTTGCCTATAGCGACGCACCCGGCGCGGAGCCAAGCCCCACGGCCATCAAGCTGCCGCGCTATACCTTCGTCGAAGTCTACGACGCCGTCGTCGATGACGAGGGCTGGATCTGGTACGACATCGGCCAGGAGCGCTGGATGAAGCAGACCTACGTCAGCATCATCGAGCCGAACCCGCGGCCGGACGAGGTGGGCGAAGACGAGTACTGGGTCGAGGTCGATCTCTACGAGCAGAACTTTGTGGCCTACGAGGGCGACCGCATGGTCTATGCCGGGCTGGTGTCGTCGGGGTTGAACCGCTGGCCGACCTATGAGGGCCTGTTCCAGGTCTGGGACCGGCACATGCAGGCGACGATGATCGGCGCGGAGGGCAAGGTCGATTACTACGTCGTCGAAGACGTGCCCCACACAATGTACTTCAACGTCGATATCGCCCTCCACGGCGCGTATTGGCACGACCGCTTCGGCTACAAGCACAGCCACGGCTGCGTCAACATGCCCCTGCGCGACGCGGAGTGGATCTATTTCTGGTCGGAGAACGCGCCCAACGACCTGTGGGTCTGGGTGCATACGTCGGACCCGCACAGCTACTTCGAGCGGGTGGACGCGCAAGACGGCACGGCCGGGCCGTAGGCAATCGCCGGCGCGCCGGCCAACTAGCAAGCCAGCGCCGGGCGAGAGTCCGGCGCTTTGTTTATCAGAAGGAGCGAACCATGACGGCGGGAGCGAATTTCGATTTGACGGGCAAGGTGGCGCTGATCACCGGCGGGTCGCGCGGCATCGGGCTGGCCATCGCCCAGGCCTATGCCGCCGCCGGGGCCAAGGTGGTCGTCGCCAGCCGCAAGCAGGCGGCCGTGGACGAGGCCGCGGCGCTTATCCGCGCGGAGGGTGGCGACGTGCTGCCCATCGCCGCCCACACCGGCGAGCCGGAAGCGGCGGCGGCGCTGGTGGCGCAGACCGTGGCCCACTTTGGCGGCCTGGACATCCTGGTCAACAACGCCGCCACCAACCCCCACTTCGGCCCCTTCCTGACGGCCGAGGAGGGCCACTGGGACAAAATCCTGGACGTGAACGTGAAGGGCTACTTCCGCATGGCCAAGGCGTGTGTGCCGGCCATGCGCGCCCGCGGCGGCGGCAAGATCATCAACGTGGCTTCCGTGGCCGGGCTGGAACCGCAGCCGATGATGGGCGTCTACTGCGTCAGCAAGGCGGCCGTGCTGATGATGACGCAGGTGCTGGCCGCCGAGGTGGCCGCCGACAACATCCAGGTCAATGCCATCGCGCCGGGCTTCGTCAAAACCAAGTTCAGCCAGGTGCTATGGAGCACGGAGACCATCCACGACCAGCTCATCAAGGGCGTGCCCCAGCGGCGCATGGCCGAGCCGGAGGAGCTGACCGGCATCGCCGTCTACCTGGCCGCGCCGGCATCCAGCTACACCACCGGGGCAACCTTTATTGTGGATGGCGGGCAGTTGGCGGCGGGGCTGTATGGGGTGGGGCAGTAAGCAGTAAGCAGTAAACGGTGATAAGTGGTCGGTGGCCAGTGGACAGTCGTACCACTGGCCACTGGCCACTGCTTACTTCTTACTTCTTGTTCCGGTATAGTTGCGGGTCCACAACCTCGGCCATGCGCGCCGGATCGAGCTTGCCGCCGAGGAAGGTGTTGACGCGCTCGATCTGCGGGCCGGGGTTGCCCAGCATGTCGCTATAGTGGACGTAGAGCGTCTGGATGTGCTTCTGGGCGGCCAGCCACTCCTCGACCTGGCGCACATGCTTCTCGAATAGCCGCTTCATCTGCGCGTCGTCCTGCTTGTCGGGGTCTTCGCCGCGGTGGATAAGCATCTTGCGCTGTGAGGCCAGAATCTCGTCGATGTCGCGGCGGATGAAGATGACCCGGTAGCGCTCGTCGGCCGGCAGGTACTTCAGCAGGGCGGAGATGATCTTGACCGCCTTGCCGCGCGCCTCCGGAACCCAGGCGACATCGCCCTTGTCCATCTGCTTGACCCGCTCGAATTCGTAGTAGCCCTTGGGGTTGTCCTCGTCGGCCACGCGCAGCGCGTCGGTCATGGGTGGGATGCCGCCCGCCTCGACCATCTTCATCATCATCGACGTGCCGGAGCGGGGTAGGCCGGAGATGACGGTGATGAAGGGCGCGTCGTCTGCCCCGGTCAGTCTGCGAAATAGTCCTTTCATAGGCCCAATGTACCACAGGCGGGGGCATTGGTGGTAAAACTCGGCGGCATGAGAACCATACGCGAACTCGACGAGGATGAACTGGGCGAACTGATGCGCATCACCGAGCAGGCCTTCCCCGGCATGAAGGTCGGCGGCACGGCCGAGCGCGAGGCGATACTGGAGCGGTTGCGGCGCGTTCAGCAGGGCGGCTTCAGCCACTTCTATGGCGTCTTTGAGGCGGCGCAGATGGTCGGCGTCATGCGCAATTACGACTTCACCATGAAGCTGCACGAGACGCGGACGCTGGTCGGCGGCGTCGGTGGCGTGGCCGTCGATCTGCGCCACAAGAAGGAGCGTGTCGCCGCCGACATGATCGCCCACTTCCTGCGCGTCTACGTCGATAAGGGCGCGGCCCTGACGGCGCTCTACCCCTTCCGGCCCGACTTCTACCGGCGCATGGGCTTCGGCTACGGCGTCAAGCTCAACCGCTACAGCTTCCGGCCGGACGCGCTGCCCACTGGCCGCCCCCGCGCGCGCGTCGAGTACCTGACCGCGGCCGACAGGGAGGCCGTGCGCGCCTGCTACGACCGCTTCATGGAGCGCACCAACGGCCTTCTGGCGCTGTTGCCCCACGTCCTCGACAACCTCTTCACCGACCCGGCCCAGCACATCGTCGGCTATCGCCGCGACGGCGTGTTGCGTGGCTACCTGCTCTTTCGCTTCGAACCGGCGCGCGGCGACAACTGGCTGGCCAACAACATCAGCCTGCGCTCGCTGGTCTACGACGACCCGGCGGCGCTGTCGGCCCTGCTCAGCTTCCTGCGCACGCAGGCCGACCAGGTGGAGCGCATCGTCTACGAGACGCAGGACGACGCCTTCCACTACCTGCTGACTGACCCGCGCGACGGCTCCGGCAACCTGCTGGCCGGCTTGTGGCACGAGACGAATACGCAGGGCGCGGGCATCATGTACCGGGTCATCGACGTGCCGCGGCTGTTCGCGGTGTTGGGCGACCACAACTTCGGCGGCGTCTCGGCCGCCGTCGGCCTGACGCTGACCGACAGCTTCATGCCCGCCAACGCCGGCCGCACCGTCGTGGATGTGGACGGCGGGCGGGCGTCGCTGCGGACGGGCGCGGCCGGCGTGGAAATCGGCATGGACATCGCCGAGTTCTCGTCGCTGGTCGTCGGCACGGTCGATTTTGCCCGGCTGTACGAGTACGGGCTGGCGACCATCGACGACCCCGGCGCGGTGGCGTTGGTGACGCAGCTATTCCACGCCGCGCGGCCGCCGTGGTGTCTGACGCACTTCTAGGGCGTGTATGCAAAGGACGCGCCCCGGGCGGCTTAGGGGATAGGGATTAGGGGCTAGGTGTGACCTGCAAAGACATCCCTCCAGCACGGCTTAATGAAGGGAACTGCAAAGACATGTCTCCAGGGTAAGCGCTAAAAAGGATAGTCAAAGGAGTTGACCAATTGGCC
>JAIBAS010000062.1 GCA_019695075.1 Promineifilum sp.
TGTCGTCGGGCGGCGCGGGCTGGCCCAGCAGCACGGCGGCGTAGAGCAGTTTCACCAGGCCGGGGTGTTCGGGCGATGCGTCGTGGTCGGCCGGCCCGGTCAGGGCGCCGGCGCGTAGGGCATCGGCGTAGCCGGCCGCGGCGGCGAAATAGGTCGGCTCGTCGAAATCGACCGGCAGGCGGCGGGCGGCCCACTCGCGCAACGCCGCGGCCAGCAGGACGATGATGGCGACGAGCAGCAGACGGCGGGCGCGGATCATGGCGACACCCTACAGGCCGCGGGCGGTCAGCCAGGCGACGATGTCGGCCGCCACGCGCTCCCAGCCGGCGTCCAGCATCAGGTTATGACCCATGCCGGGGTAGAGCGTCGCCGCCGTGTGGTAGGCGCGGGCGGTGGCCTCGACCTCACGCGGGGCGAAGATGCCGTCGTCGGCCGCCCCCAACACCAGCACCGGCGCGGCCACGCGCTTCGGCCGCGGCAAGCTGGTCATCATGTCCAGAAAGGCGCGGTAGGACTCGTCTTGCAGTTGCGGCTGGACGGCGGCGACGCGCTCCGGCGGCGTAGTGGGCGAGAAGAGGTATTCATGGGCCAGGGCGACCGTTTCGACGACGGGGTAAAGGCTCAGGCGGGCGTTGATCTTGGCGAACTGGACGGGGTGGTGGCGCAAGACGCGCAATGCGGCGCCCGTCGCCCCGGCCGTGGGCACGGAGGCCAGCAGCACGGCCGCCGGGGCCGGGTGGCGCTCCAGGTACTTCTGCGCCACCAGCCCGCCCATCGAGTGGCCGATGAGAATGGGCGCGACCGGCAGGGTCGCCGCCACGGTGGCCACGTCGGCCACGTAGTCGGCGATGCGTAGCCAGCGCAGGCGCTCGCGCCCCTCGCTGCCGCCGTGGCCGCGCAGGCTGAGGGCGTAGACGGCATAGCCGGCCGCGGCGAAGGCGGGCGCGAAGTGCTCTTGCCAGCACCACGCGCCATGCCAGGCCCCATGCACCAGCAGCAGCGGCGCCGGCCGCGTGGCGGTCTCCCGCCCGGTGACGATGACCTCCAGTTTCATGGGCTGCACCTCACGCTAGTTATCGCTCGCCGGGCAACGGCTGTCAAATACCCGCGGAGTCCGCATCCTCAGATGCGGGCGGACACGCATTGGGCACGCGCATCTGAGGATGCGCACTCTGCAATTGTGGCCAAAACACGCGCCGACTTAGCCGAAGCGCCAGCGCGTCATCGTGCCCAGGTCGACGCCCTGCCAGGCCAGCACCAGCCGCGGCTCGACGAACCAGTAGGGCGAGCCGGCCGTGCCGTATTTGGCCAGATAGGCCGCGTCCAGTTCGGCCCACTCGGCCGTGGTCAGTTCGTCGTCGCCCAGCGGCCGGGCCACGCCTTCGATGATGACCACGTTCTCGGCGTCCGGCGGGTGAACGGCGACGGCCGGGCGGGCGAGCAGGTTGCGCGCCCAGCGCGTCTCGGGGCTGCCATCGAAGTGCAGCCGGTCGCCGCGCCAGAGGCCCCACAGCGGCGCGGGGTGGGGCTGGCCGGCGGCGCCGGTGGTGTTGACCCAGTAGTAGCGGGCCGCGGCCATGTGCTCGGCCACGAACGACCAGTCCAGCGCCGGCCGCGCGGGCATGCCATAGCCCGGCACGGGGCGCGGCGCTTCGGGGGTGGGGATAACGAGTGGGGATCGCATGGCGTTCTACTCCTGCGCGGCGGCCAGAAAGGCCAGCGTCCGCTCCCAGGCCAGGGCGGCGGCGGCGGCGTTGTACTCCGGCCGGTCGGGTTCAAAGAACCAGTGGCCGGTGTCGGGGTAGTCGTAGAAGGTCACCGGGCGGCCGGCGGCTTCCAGCGCGGCCCGCGTAGCGTCGATGTACTCGCGCTCTTCGTAGGGGTCGTTGGCGGCGAAGTGACCCAGGAAGGCGGCGCGAGCGGCGTCGAACTCGGTCGGCCCGGTGCCGTAGAAAATGACGACCTTGCCGATCTGCTCCGGCAGGAGGGTGGCGCTCAGGAGGGCGAAGAAGGCCCCCAGCGAGAAGCCGATGACCGCCAGACCCTCGGCCGGCTGCCCGGCGCGTGCGGAGAGCCACTGCGCGGCGGCAACCACGTCACCCACGGCCGCCTCCGTGCCCTCGCGCGTGTCGAAGACCTGCCGCAGCGTCTCGGCTTCGGGAATGGTCGCGGCCACCTGGCCGTGGTAAACGTCCGGGGCGAAGGCGACGTAGCCGGCGTCGGCCAGGCGGCGGCAAAGGTCGCGGATGGTGTCGTTCAGGCCCCACCAGGCGTGGAGCACCAGCACCGCGCCGGCCGGGTCGCCGCCCGCCGGTTCCGCCAGAAAGCCATCGGGTTGAGTCGTCGTCATGTCACTCTCCTGGGTAGGCGCGGCCGGCGCTCGGCCGCGCGGCTATGGGATTCTCGACGCCGGTCTTGCCGGCCGCCGGTCTCAGGTGAACAACCGCAACTGGTAGTCCGGCCGCCGGCCGTCGAGCAGCACGAACGGCTCGATGTCCTTGGTGCGCACGCCGATCTGGCGCAGGTCGCCGACGGAGCGCAGGCGGGCGCGGCGGCGGGCGGCCAGGATGGCCTCGGCCCCCTTTGGCCCGATGCCGGGCACGCGCAGCAGTTCCTCGCGCTCGGCGCGGTTGACCTCCACCGGCGTGTCGCGCAGATGCGCCTCGGCCCAGGCGCGCTTGGGGTCGGTGTCCAGCGGCAGGCGGCCGCTATCGTCGAAAGGCATCTCCTCCAGGTCGAAGCCGTAGTCGCGGAAGAGGAACGACGCCTGATAGAGGCGGTGCTGCCGCCAGGGGTTCTCGGCCGGCAGGTGCTCCAGCGGCGTGTCGCTGACGGGGCGGAAGGCGGAGAAGTAGGCCCGCCGCAGCCCGGCCGCGCGCGTCAGGTACTCGGTCACGTGGAGCAGCTCCAGGTCGCTCTCGCCGGCCCCGCCGACGACGAACTGCGTCACCGACGACGGCCAGCGCCCGCGCCAACCCTCGCGCCCCGGCCGCTCGCGGCGGATGGCCTCGATCCAGCGCAGCGGCGTCAGCAGCTCCTCGACGAACTGCTTCTTGGGGGCCAGGACGCTCAGCCGGGCGGGGTTCGGCCCCTCCAGGTTGACCGAAACGCGGTCGGCCAGCTGCATGGCGCGGACGACCTGGGCGTGCTCGGCGCCGGGCATGATCTTCAGGTGGACGTAGCCGCCGAAATGGTGCTTGTGGCGCAGGATGTCGATGGTGTCGAGCAGCTTGTCCTGGGCGCGGACGCCGCCGCCGATGATGCCGCTGCTGAGGAACAGGCCCTCGACCAGGCCGGCGCGGCGCATGTCCATGAAGGCCGCGGCCATCTCGTCGGGGCGGAAGGTGGTGCGGCGGTAGTTGCGGCCGGCGCGGAAGGGGCAATAGGCGCAGTTGCGCTCGCAGGCGCTGGTGAGCAGCGTCTTGAGCAGGGGGATCGTGCCGCCGTTGGGCAGGGCGGCGTGGAAGACGCCCAGGTCGTTCATCTTGGGCGCGCGGCGCTCGGTGGGGCGCTGCGGCTCGGCCGGCAGGCCACAGGGGAGCGGCGCGTCGGGCGGGGTTGTTGGCGCGGGCGGCAGCCGCCCGACTTCCTCGGCCGGCTCCAGGGCCATGTGGACGGCGATCTCCTGCAACTTAATGAGCGTCTCCATCTCTCTATGATAGAACACCTATTCTCTGGTGTCAATGCCTTGTGGATAAGTGTCCAGCGTCTGAAGGCAGTAAGAGCTCACGCCAAGGCGCTAAGAAAGCAAAGGCGCAAAGGAAGAAAAAGAAGAGTGCTCCTCCTTTTCTTCCTTTGCGCCTTTGTCCCTTAGCGCCTTGGCGTGAGCTCTTCTCCCAACGATGTACCCCCCCCTTTCTAAGTGTCAACCGCGGTTGACAGTTTGCGGGTATACTTGGCGGCGAGGCATTATGAACCAATTCACTCCCCCTCTCTACTTCGAGTACTTCGCCCTGCTGCTGTGGGCCATCAGCGGCGCGATTGTCGGCTGGCGCAAGGGCTACGACGTTGTCGGCGTGTTCGTCATCGCCTTCGTGTCGTCGTTCGGCGGCGGGTTGTTGCGCGACGGGCTGTTCCTGCAACGCCTGCCGGTGGTGCTGACCGATTCCAACTACATCTTCATCCTGCTCATCGCCGTGGCCGGGGTAACGGTTGTCGGCCGCCGCCTCAACCGCGACAAGATGCTGCCCAAGATCGTCTCCATCATCGACGCCATCGGCGTGCCCATGTTCGTCGTCATCGGCGCGGAACTGGCCCGCTCGCGCGTGCTGGAGCTGCCGGCCGTCGTCCTGGTGGCCACCGTCTCCGGCATCGGCGGCGGTCTGATGCGCGATCTGATGGCCGGGGACACGCCGGAACTGCTGCGGCCGGGCCAGTACAACACCCTGCTGGTCATCCTGGCGGCGTTGTTCTACCTGATCGTGACCCAATACACGCCCCTGACGCGCATCCAGACGGCCTGGCTGACCATCGGCCTGTTCTTCGCCGCCCGGCTGCTGACCATCCGCTTCAACTGGCGCACGCGCCCGCTGCATGACTTCCACGTCAGCGAGGTCGTCGATGGGGTGGCTGAGTGGATTCCGTGGGGGAAGCACAAGTAGGGCGCCGGTTGTAGCGCGGGATGGCATCCCGCGGCCTGGGAAGCGAAGAGGCGGGTTGCCAACCCGCGCTACAACCCGCCGCTGCCAGACCCAACCGGCTACATGCCCCGGCGGATCAATCCGCCGGCTGCCAGGCCAAACGCGCTTCAGCGCGTTGCCAGAGTGGGCCACGTTTCTGTAACCGGTTTCAACCGGTTTTGCCTGGCGGCGGCGGATTCAAACCCGCCGGCTTCCTGGCTGAGTCGTATCACCAGAAGCCCGGCGGCCTCACGGGGTCTCTTTTCTCACACCGGGCGTATGCCGTTCCGCGGCGGTTGTGCTAGACTATGTTCCATCGCGTAGTTGTCATTGTCCGAGGGGGATGCCTATGCCGCTTCTGGAGCTAAGCGTCATCACCAGCAAACTGGCCGGCATGGCCACGGAGGGGGCGTTCAAAGCGCTGTCCAACTCCGAGGCCGCCATCCGCGCCCGCGACCGGTTGCACCTACCCGCCCGACCCGACAAGGACAATTTCGGTTCCCTCTACCGGCATACCCTGGTCGAGTGGGGCGTCTGCAAACCACAACCCGTTCTTGACTTCTTCCGCGACAACCGGGTCATCGACGCCATCGACCGCTACGCCAAAGATGGCGACGCCGACGCTCTGGCCGGCGACATGGCCGAACTGGCCAACTGGGCGGCCGAGGCGCGCCTGTTCGAGGGCCTGGAGATCGACCCGCGCAGCCAGTTGGCCGGCTTCCTGCTGACCTTCAACAAGACGCTCGACGACGCCCGGCCGCCGGGCGGGGCGAGGCGCGACCGCTTGACGGCCGGACAGTTCGATGCCCTCCAGAAGAGCATCAACGACCTGGGCGCGGCCCTGGCGCGACAGCCCGCGCCGCCGGCCATGCCATCCGGTGGGCCGATCCCGGCCGCGCCGGAGGTCATGGCCGAACTGGCGGCCATCAGAAACCTGCTGACGCAGCCGCCGGCCGTTGGCGACATCCACCTCTCCGGCAACTTCCCCGGGGCGATCCTTAATCTTCTATCCCCGCTGACCCATGTCAGCCAAACGACCGGCGTTCTGGCCACGCCGCTGGCCCCGCTGGATGAGAACGGCCGGCCGCCTTTGCCCGCCCCTGCCCATACCACGCCGCCCGGCTCGCATCTCAACAACCTGGAGCGCAACCCCCTTTTCACCGGCCGCGAGGACGACCTGCGCCAACTGGGCCGCGACCTGCTCTATGAGCCGGCCGGCGCGCCGGCGGTTGTCACTTCCGGCATCGGCGGCGTGGGCAAGACGCAACTGGCGGTCGAGTTCGCCTATCGCTACGGCCGCTTCTTCCATGGCGTCTACTGGGTCAGCCTGGCCGACGCCGCCCCCGACGCCGTGCGCCGCGAGCTGGCCGCCTGTGGCGAGGCGATGGGCCTGTGGCCGGTGGGCGACGCCGAAATTGCCCCGGAGCAGAAGGCCGCGCTTACCCTCGCTGCCTGGCGGCAGCCGACGCCGCGGCTGATCATCTTCGACAACTGCGAGACGCCGGCGCTGCTGGATGCGTGGCGACCAAAAGGCGGCGGGGCGCGGGCGCTGGTCACCAGCCGCAACGCC
>JAIBAS010000072.1 GCA_019695075.1 Promineifilum sp.
GCACGGCGACCATCGTCACCGACCGGCCGAAGAAGGGCGAGCACCGCGCCCACGTGGCCGCCTGGACGCCGGCGCGACTGCGGATCTACGCGCTGCGCCTGGAGAAGGGCGCGCGTGACCGGGCGGGTGAAGAGGGGTTGGTCAGCGCGCTGCTGCTGGACGCGCTGGCCGAGGCGTCGGGCGTGGTGGCGCGGCCGGCGCTGCCGCTGGGGCCGGGCGACAGCCTGACCGCGGAGACGGTCGATTTCGCCCCCGCGGCCGAGCGCCTCCACGGCGACGACGTGCCCTTCTTCGGCATCCTGCCCGACGGTGCGCTGACGACCGCGCCGCCGATGGCGCTGCTATCCGGCTCCTTCAACCCGCTACATGCCGGCCACACCGGGCTGGCGGCGACGGCCGCGGCGTTGCTGGGTGCGCCGGTGGCCTTCGAGCTGTCGGTCGTCAACGCCGACAAGCCGCGGTTGCCGTCCGACGCGGTTCTCGACCGGCTGAGCCAGTTCGCCGGGCGCTACGCGGCCTACGCCGGCAACGCGCCGACGTTCGTGGAGAAGGCGCGCCTCTATCCGGGGGCGGTTTTCGTCGTCGGCTTCGACACGGCGGCGCGGGTCATCCAGCCGCGTTACTACGGCGGCAGCGAGGCGGGCATGCTGGCCGCGCTGGACGAACTTCGCCGGCGGGGCAACCGCTTCCTCGTCGCCGGGCGGCTGGACGACGACGGCCTATTCCACGAACTACCGGAGTTGGCGCTGCCCGCGGGCTACGAGACGCTATTTGAGGCCATCCCGGCGCGGCTGTTCCGGCACGACGTATCTTCGACCGAGATCCGCGCCACTCTGCAAGCCGAGGCCGACGCCGAAGCGGCGCGGCGCTAGGGCCGGCGGCCGATTGTCAATCTCCTTGCCGCGTCTAGCGGTGGATGGCGTCGAGCGTGATCTTGGCGGCGATGAAGCGGCCGATCACGCGGGTTTCGCGGTCGCGCTGCTCCTCCGGGTAGACGTAGCCGTAGAACCGCGGATGATCCGTGTACTTGCGCGTCAGGGCGTCCAGGTGCTCAATCGCGCCCTCGGCGATCAACTCCATCTCGCCCCGTAGCTCCATGAAGCGGCTGGTGTCGTCGGGGTCGATGAGCAGCAGGGTGGCCCGCGGGTCGCGGCGCAGGTTATGGCCCTTCTGGCGCTCCAGGGTGGTATTGATGCGGGCGCATTCGCCGTCGCTGTCGCACCACATCAGGCACGATTGCGGCTGGCCGTCGGGCATCAGCGTCGTCAGCACGGCGTGGACGGGCCGGGTCAGCAGGTCGCTATGGGAGGCGGGGATGGGTTGGCTCATGGAGTCACTCCCGCGCGTCCAGACATACAACGTGCATCGGCCGGATGCGGCAAAGGACGGGCGTCTCCGTCGCCGCCAGTTCGGCCGGCACACAGCCGCCGAAATAGGGTGTCAGGCCGGTGTAGCGCCGGGACAGGCCGTCGAGGTGCTCCAACGCGCCGGCCTCGGTCATCTCCTCGACGACGCCGCGCACCTCCAGATAGCGCAACGGCTCGCGCGGGTCGAAGCAGAGCAGAGTGACGCGCGGGTTGAGGCGCATGTTGCGCTCCTTGCGGAAGCCGCGCATGGTGTTGACGCGCAGGCATTCGCCGTCGAAGTCGCACCAGACGACGGTAGTCTGCGGCCGGCCGTCGGGCATGAGGGTGGTCAGGGCGGCGGCGGGCGGGCCGTCTACCAGATCGAGGAACTCAGTTGGAATGTCAGCGCTCAAGTTCATGGTTGACGAAGCGTCTCGTCATGGTGGCCAACGTTCCGCAACACCGTAACTTCGTCGACGAACTCTAGGGTGATACGTATATCATGGCCGGCACGAATTTCCCAGATGCCGTTAGTGCCCTGCATGCCCTTCAACCACAAGCCTGGGTGGTTGCGGTCTTCCGCCAGTTGCCGCAAGGCCCTCTTTACCAACTCGCGATCCGCTGTTTCCAGCTTGCGATAAGCACGTTTGAAACGCTCGCTACGCTCGAACAACACCTCAGTCCTCGCTGTCCAGATCGGCGATCAGCTCTTCAGCCGACTCAAAGCGTTGGCTCCGCCCTTCGCTGAGGTCAGCCTGGGCTTCGCGCTCGGCCTGCTGCCATTCAGCTGACCAGAAGTACGCCTGCGACCTGTCAATGAGGTGTTTGACTTTCAGCACAAGCCCCTCATCGGTAACGCTCACCTCTACGTAGTCGCCGATGTCAATGCCCGCCGCCCTTCGGATGGTCGCCGGCAGCGTAATCTGCCCGCCACGTGTTACTTTCACCAGTTGATCGATCATGTATCCCTCATTTAGTAATTTACTAAATCATACGATACCATACAGGCTCTAGTCCGAGGAAAAAGCCCGGCGGGATACCGGGCTTCTGTCAATCAAATTGGTTGGCAGCGGTTCGTGGCCTACTTATCGTCCAGCGCCACCACGCCGGGCAGTTGCCGGCCTTCCAGCAGTTCCAGGCTGGCCCCGCCGCCGGTGCTGACATGGGTCATCTTGTCGGTCAGGCCGGCCTTGCGCACGGCCGCGGCCGAGTCGCCGCCGCCAATGATGACCTTCGCGCCATGATCGACCATGCCGGCCAGCATCTGGGCCAGTTGGTTCGTGCCGTTGGCGAACTGCGGCGTCTCGAACACGCCCATCGGCCCGTTCCAGACGACCAGTTGCGCCCCTTGCAGTTCGGCGTTGAAGCGCTCCACCGTCGCCGGGCCGATGTCGAGGGCCATCTTGTCGGGCGAAATGGCCCAGACCATCTCCACCTCGGACGGCGCGTCGTTCGACACCTCGGCGGCGACGACAACATCGACGGGCAGGATGAGCCGGTCGGCGGACATCTCCAGCAGCCGCTTGGCCTCCGGCAGGGCTTCCTCCTCCACCAGCGAGCGGCCCAGGTTGTGGCCTTGCGCCTTCAGGAAAGTGTTGGCCATGCCGCCGCCGATGAGGATCTTGTCGGCCTTGTCCAGCAGGTTCTCGATCAGCTTGATCTTGTCGCTGATCTTGGCCCCGCCCATAATGGCCACGTAGGGACGCGGCGGGTTGTCAACGGCGATGCCCAGGGCGGAGATCTCCTGGCCCATGAGGAAGCCGGCCACGGCCGGGCCGCCCTTGGCGCGCATGGCATAGGCCGCGCCATCGACGCTGGCGTCGGGCCGGTGGGCCGAGCCGAAGGCGTCATCGACGTAGACATCGGCCAGCGAGGCGAAGTCGGCCCCCAACTGAGGATCGTTCTTCTTCTCGCGCGGGTCGAAGCGGGTGTTCTCCAGCAGCAGAACGTCGCCCGGTTGCAGCGCCGCCGCGGCCGCTTTGACCGCCTCGCTCATCACTTCGGGGACATAGCGCACCGGCCGGCCGAGCACCTCTTCCAGCTTCTTGGCCACGGGAGCCATGCTGAACTGGCGGTCTTCGGCCGTCTTGGGCCGCCCCAGATGAGAGGCCAGAATGAGGGCCGCGCCATGATCGAGCAGGTAATTGAGCGTCGGCAGCGCGGCGCGGATGCGCGTGTCGTCGGTGACGGTGATGTTGGCATTGGGGTCTTTGCTGCTCAGCGGGACGTTGAAATCGACTCGCACGAACGCCTTCTTACCCTGGACATCGATGTCGGAAACGGTCTTTTTGGTCATTGGGTATTTGACTCCTATGTAGGTGTCCGGAAGGATCACGGGGATGAATCAACGCTCATTATATGCCCGATTCACGCGATGGTCACGAAGAAAGGGGGCGAACTGATCTAAAATGGACCCCCATGAAACTATCGTCGCCAAAGGGCCGGCCGTGGTTGGGCGCGGCGCTGATCGCCGGTTGCCTGCTGGCCGTGCTGCTGGCCAGCCGGCCGGCCGATGCCACGGGCAGCGCGCCGCGGCCCTCGTTCGGGCCGGCGCCGGTCGATTTCGGCGGCGGCGCGGTTGAGCCGGGCGCGACCGACGAACTGTCCCCCGACGAGCGCACCGCCATCGAGAGCCTGATCGCCGCCAACGTCGCCCAACTGGAGCAAGAGGGACGCTTGCCGGCGGCGCGGTCGGCCGACCACGTCACCCTGGGCTGGCCGCTGTCGCCGCGCGACGGCTTCAGCGACCCCGGCTACCACGGCGTCACCGGCTACGTGGATCATGACCCGGCCTACCCCGGCCACGTGCGCGACTATAGCTGCGGCGCGCGCAGCTACGACAGTTCGTCCGGCTACAACCACCAGGGCACCGACTACTTCCTGTGGCCTTTCCCGTGGAACAAGATGGCCGCCGGCGACATCCGCGTCGTGGCCGTGGCCGATGGCGTCATCGTCGGCCGGCACGAGGGCTACCCCGACCAGAGTTGCAGCCCCAACGGCAACCGCTGGAATGCCGTCTACGTGCGCCACGCCGACGGCTCCATCGCCTGGTATGGTCATCTCAAGCTCGGCTCGGTGACGACCAAGCCCGTCGGGGCGGCGGTCGTCCGCGGCGAGGTGCTGGGTCTGGTGGGCAGCAGCGGCAACTCCAGCGGGCCACATCTGCACTTCGAGATGTACAACGGCGGCGCGCTGCTCGACCCCTACGCCGGCAGCTGCAACGCCCTTGACGGCGGCTGGTGGGAAATGCAGCGGCCCTATTACGACGCGGCCATCAACAAGCTGACCACGGGCACGGCCCCGGTGGAGCGCTCGGCCTGTCCCGCGCCGGACATCCCCCATGAGGCGGCGCTCTTCCAGCCCGGTGACCGCGTCACCTTCACCGCCTACTACCGCGACCAGCTCGACAGCCTGCCCAGCATCTACCGCATTCTGACGCCCAACGGCGCGGTCTTCGCCCAGTGGACCCACAGCAGCACGCGGCCACATTCGGCGCTGTCCTACTGGTACTGGGCCTACGTCATCCCGGCGACAGCGCCAACGGGCACGTGGCGGTTCGAGGTGGACTTCAACGGCCGCGCCTATAGCCATGCCTTCGTCGTCGGCGCGCCATCCACCCCCACGCCAACGGCCACCCCCACGCGCCCTTGGCTGCCCAGCGACTTCATCTTCATGCCGTCGGTGACACGAGGATAGACGGCCGACGGCTGACCGCCGACCGCTGACCGCTGACCGCCGACCGCTGACCGCCGACCGCCGACCACTGACCGCCGACCACTGACCGCCGACCGCTGTTTACTGTTTACTGTTTACTGTTTACTGTTTACTGTCCACTGCCGCACTGTCCACTGCCGCACTGCCCACTCCCCTCCCGTTTCGCTATACTAGCGGCATGATCACCAGCCGAAGCAATGCCCAAGTCAAGTACGTCCGCCGGCTGCTGGCCGAGCGGCGCTTTCGCCACGACGAGGCAGCCTTCGTCGTCGAGGGGACGCGCTGGCTGCGCGAACTGGTCGCCGCCGGGGTGACGCCGCGGGCGCTCTACGCCACACCCGCCTGGGCCACCGGCGCGGAGGAGCAGGCGCTGCTGGCTGCCCTGGCCATGGAGCCGATGCAGGTGGAGGAAACAGTCATGGCCGCCATGAGCGACACGGAGGCAGCTCCTGGCGTGCTGGCCGTGCTGCCGTTGGAGGCCCGGCCATTGCCGGCCGCGCCGACGCTGCTGGTCATCCTCGACGCCGTCAGCAACCCCGGCAACCTGGGCACGATCCTGCGCACGGCCGCCGCCGCCGGGGCCGATGGCGTCTTGCTGGGGCCGGGCAGCGTCGATCCCTATAACCCCAAGGTCGTTCGCGGCAGCATGGGCGCGGTCTTGCGGCTACCGGTCTGGGCGGAGAACTGGGAAGTGATCGGCCGGCTGGCGGCGGGGATGAACGTGTGGCTGGCGGCGGCGCGCGACGGGGTGACGTACACCAGCGTGGACTGGCGGCGGCCGGCGGCCGTACTTATCGGCAGCGAGGCCCAGGGAGCCGGGGCGCAGGCCGAGCGGCTGGCCACCGGCCGGGCGACCATCCCCATGCACGCGGCCACCGAATCGCTCAACGCGGCCATGGCCGCCGGCATTCTGCTCTTCGAGGCCGCGCGGCAGCGGGCATTGTAGGACGGGTTGGCAACCCGTCTTACATCCTCGCGGCAGAGACGGGTTGGTAGGACATTAACAAATTAATCTCCATATTGGTTCAGTTCGTCGCGCGAGAGTAGGCCGATGAAGAACAGCAAGTAGTGCGAACCGGAACGGAAGCGGTCGAGCCAACGGGTAACAGCCTGGCGG
>JAIBAS010000115.1 GCA_019695075.1 Promineifilum sp.
CTGAGACCCGCCCCTACCATACTGAACCCGGTAGGGCGGAGGGCGGGTCTCAGACCCGCCCCTACCATCATAGTGACGGGCGAGATGACCCGCCCGAAGGAGCGCCAATGATGAGACGTTTTAGCTGGTTGCTCATTCCCTTGCTGTGGTTGCTGGTGGCCTGTAGCTCCGGTGGAGACCAGTTCGGCAACCCCACGGCCGTGGCCGGCCCGGGCGAGGATATTTCCCCAACAGCGACCGCCAGGGCAACCACGGCGGCGGCAACAGGCAGCGCCACCCCGGCCGCCGACCCGACGCAGGCCCGCGAACGGGACTGGAAGCAGGGCGACCTGGAGGACCCCGCCGTCACCATCATCGAGTACGGCGACTTCCAGTGACCGGGGTGCGCAGGGTTCGCCCCCCTGCTAAAGCGTCTGGCAGACGCTTACCCCGATGACGTTCAAGTAATCTACCGGCACTTTCCGCTGACCAGCATCCACCCCAACGCGCAGAAGTCGGCCGAGGCGGCCGAGGCCGCCGGCGCGCAGGGCAAGTTCTGGGAGTACCACGACGCTCTGTTCGAGCGCCAGAACGACTGGAGCGCCCTGAGCACGGACGAGGCGCGCCAATTCTTCATCGACCTGGCCGTGGAACTGGGACTGGACGGCGATGCCTTTGCCGCCGCGCTGGACGATGGCGACTTTGCCGAGTACGTATCTGGTCTGGAGAGCGAGGCCGTGGCGCTGGGTTTGCCCGGCACGCCGTCGGCCGTTGTCAACGGGCAGATCATTCCTAGCTCCAACCTGCCCTTCGATTTTGAAACCTGGGAGGCTTTTGTGAAAGACGAAATCAAGCTGCAACAACTGGCCGCGCGCCAATACAAGGCTGCGCCGCCGATGACGATCAACACCGATGCCCGCTACCTGGCCCACGTCGAGATGGCCAACGGCGGCGCCTTCACCATTGAACTGCTGCCCAAATCCGCGCCGCAGACGGTCAACAGCTTTGTCTTCCTGGCCCGCGAGGGCTGGTTCGACGGCGTGACCTTCCACCGCGTGCTGCCTGGCTTCGTGGCCCAGACGGGCGACCCCAGCGGCACCGGCCGCGGCGGCCCCGGCTACATGATCCCCAACGAGATCGACCGCAGCCTGTCGCACAATGAGAAGGGTATCGTCGCCATGGCCAACGCCGGCGCGAACACCAACGGCAGCCAGTGGTATATCACCTACGGCGACGTCAGCCAGCTCGACGGCTCCTACACCATCTTCGGCCGGGTCATCGAGGGCATGGACGTGGTCGAGGCTATCACCCCGCGCGACCCATCGCGTAACCCCACCGCGCCTGCCGGCGACGCGATCGCCCGCATCACCATTGAGGAGATTCAGCCCTAGAGGGCAACACGCAACGCTACCGGCCCGGTCGCGGCGCGCATTCCGCGCCGCGGCCGGGCCGGCGTTTGTCTCGTTGACCTGGCGACCGACCGAAGGAGAGGGGCAGACTATGACGCGCGGGTTCCAACTGCCGGCCGAACCGTTGGTAGAACGCAACCCCTTTCGCGGCGACGAGCGGCCGCGACCGGCTCTGCCCGCCTTTGCCGACGTGCAGCCTGGTCTGCCCGTGCCCGTCCTGCCCCACCAGCCCGCCTGGGAGCGACTCTACTGGACGGCTTGGGAGAGCCTGTGGGCGTGTCTGCGCCAGCCGGCCGCCGGCGCGCGTCTGATCGGCCCCTACCTGCAACCGGCCGCCGGCCAGCCTATCGAGATGGCCGCGGCGGCCTTCGCCGGCCAAGTGGCCGGTTACGTGCCCGGCTCCGCGGCGCTGATCGAACCGCTCGATAACTTCTACGCCCGGCAGCACGACACTGGCTTCATCTGCCGCGCCCTCGACCCGGCCGACGGCGGCGACTTCCACGAGGCCTATGAGCCGAACAGCACCGGCCCGGCCTTGCTGGCCTGGGCCGAGTGGCGGCGCTTTCGCCTGACCGGCGATTCCGCGCGCATCGGCGACGCCTTCTGGCCGTTGCTGGCCTATCACCGCTGGTGTCGGGCCAACCGCACCTGGCCCGACGGCCTCTACTGGGCGACGGCCCACAGCAGTGGCCTGACCAACCAGCCGCGTGTGCCCGGCGGGCGTACCCATCATGCCCACTGGACGTGGGTCGATGCCTCGGCGCAGGCGTCGCTGGACGCGGCGCTGCTGGAGCGGATGGCTGTGTTGCTGGGCGAGCAGTCGTTGGCGGCCGAGGTCGCCGCCGAGCGCGTGACACTCATTCAGCGCTTCAACGCCGCTCTCTGGGACGAGGAGCACGGCTTCTATCAGGACGTTGGCCCCGACGGCCGCTTCAGCGCCGTGCGCGGCATCGCCGCCTACTGGGCCTTGCTCGACGGCCAACTCGTGCCCAAGGAGCGGTTAACGCCTTTCGTCCAGCACTTGCGCGATACCTGGTCGTTCCGCACGCCGATGGTGCTGCCCAGCATGGCCGCCGATAGCGAGGCCTATAACGCGCGCACGGGCAACGGCTGGCGCGGTGGTGTCTGGCCGACGTTGACCTACATGGTGCTGCGTGGCCTGGGCCTGAACGAGCAGCACACCCTGGCCCACAAACTGGCCCTCACCCACGTCGATGCCGTCAGCCGGTTGTTCGAAACGACCGGTCGCCTGTGGAGTCACTACGCCCCCGAAGACCTCAGCCCCGGCGACCCGCCCGAAGAGGACGCCGCCGGGCAGACGGCCGCGGCGGTTATCGCTATGATGCTGGAAAACGTCGTCGGCGTCTGGGTCGATTGGCCGCTGCGGCAGGTGACGTGGCGGCGCTCCCTGCAGGATGCGCCGGAGTATGGCGTGCGCGGGCTGCCCCTGGGCAACGAGGGCGCGCTCGACCTGACCAGCACCGGCAACCGGGTGCGGCTGCGCGCCGACGCGCCGCTAACGCTGGTGCTGCACAACGGCTCAGAGATCATTCGCACGGCCGTGCCCGCCGGCGCGTTCGAGATCAGTCTCGACTGAGACGCGCTCTGCCGCGCCATGTTTGGTTTCACCGTCGCCACCATCAACCTGCACAACCGGGCCGACCACTGGCTGGCGCGCCGCCATCTGCTTGTCGGCCAACTGATGGATGCCCAGCCCCACATCGTCGCCCTGCAGGCGATCAGCCTGAGCATTGGGCAGGCCACCTGGCTGGCGCGACAGATCAATAGCCGTCTGACCGGCACATCCAACCAGCCCTATCGCGTCATTCAAGCGCCCCGCGCCAGCGCCCGCCACCGCTTCGAGGGCGTCGGCGTGCTGACGCGGTTGCCGGTCATCTACCATGACGTGCTGGCGCTGGGTTTCGACGGCCGTGTCGCCATGCGCGTCAACGTCGAGTTGCCCGCCGGGGCGGCCGGCTCGCGGCGGCAATCACTGGACTTCGTCAGCGTCCACCTGCATCACGTCGCCGCCGACCGCGACGCCCGGCTGGAGCAGGCCATGATCCTCGTCGGCCGGCTCAACGACAAGCGGCGCGTGCCCTTGCAGGTCATTGCCGGTGACTTCAACGAAGCGCCCGACGGCCCAGCCGTGGCCTTCATGCGCCAGTCGTACCGCTCGGCCTATGCCGAAGTCAAGGGTCGCGACCCACTGGCGACCTTTCCGACCAACCTGGTGCGCCCGCCGATGGATTGGGCCGCCTGTCTCGATTACGTCTTTGTCTCGCCGGCCGTGTATAAAGTAACGAGCGCGGCGATTTTCCTGGACAAGCCTGCGCCCGACGACGACACGCTCTATCCGTCCGACCACGTGGGTTTGCTAGTAGGACTTGAGGTTTGACTTGGGGGCAGAAGAACGAAACGATTTGATCTCCATCGTTGCGCCGGTGTACAACGAGGAGGGTGTTCTCGACGCGCTCGTAGAGCGCGTCCGTGCCGTGCTGGACGGCGCGGGGGAGTCGTGGGAGCTAGTGCTGGTCAATGACGGTAGCCGCGATCGGTCGGCCGACGTCATCGCCCGGCTGCACGCCCAGGACCCGCGCGTGAAGGGCCTCAGCTTTTCGCGCAACTTCGGCTTCCAGATCGCCGCCACGGCCGGGCTGGATTACGCCCGCGGCGACGCCGTTATCCTGACCGATGCCGACCTGCAAGACCCGCCGGAAGTCTACCCGGCGATGCTGGCCCAATGGCGCGCCGGCTATGATGTCGTCTACGGCATCCGCGCCAGCCGCGAGGGCGAGACCTGGTTCAAGATCGCCACAGCCAAGCTGTTCTATCGCCTCATCCACCGCATCACCAGTATCAACATCCCGCTGGACACGGGCGATTTTCGCCTGATGGATCGTCGCGTCATCAATGCCCTGCGCGGCATGAACGAGCGCAACCGCTTCCTGCGCGGCATGGTGCCCTGGGTCGGTTTCCGGCAGATCGGCGTGGAGTACCACCGCGAGGCGCGCTATGCCGGCGAGGCGAAGTTCACCAGCGTGAAGAAGATGCTACCCTTTGCCCTCGACGCCATCACCAGCTTCTCCTACTTCCCGCTTCAGTTGGCGACGATCCTGGGCTTCGTCATGGCCACTGTCAGCGCTGTGGCCATTCTGGCCGTCGTGCTGGTGCGCTTGCTGGGGCCGCACGAGCCGCTGCTGGGCCAGGCGACGACGCTGGTGACCGTGCTGTTCCTGGGCAGCGTCCAACTGATCTGTCTGGGGATTATCGGCGAGTACCTGGGGCGAATTTACGACGAGGTCAAGGGGCGGCCGCTCTATCTCATCCAGCAAAGTTGGGGCATCGACGACGCGCCGCTGGGGCGCTTCGCCCCGCCGATGGGGCCTTCCAGCGGATTGGAGTAGTCGCCGGCCTAGCCGCCGATCTCCGACATGACGCGGTTCAGGGGGATGACATCCTCAGCCAGGCCATGCCCCCACGGCTTCCACCAGATGCCGTCGGTGATGATCGCCTGCATCGCCTCATCGTTGGCCCCGTCGCGTAGGGGCGTCAGCAGATCGACTTCCTTCTCGCGTAGCAGGCAGAGGCGTAGCCGGCCGTCAGCCGTCAGTCGCGCGCGGTTGCACGAGGCACAAAACGGGTGCGTCACCGAACTGATAAAGCCAATCGTCCCCGGCGCGCCCTCCAGCTGGTAGAGGCTGGCCTCGCCGTCGAGCTGGCCATTGTTGACCGGGCGCAGCGGCCCCAGGTGGGTGGCGATGGTCGCCCGCAGTTCGTCCTCGCCCACCACGCCGGCCAGTTGGAAATCGGCCACGTCGCCAAAGGGCATCATCTCGATGAAGCGCACCTGCCACGGTTGGTGGAGCGTCAGGCGGGCCAGATCGACAAGGTCTTCGCGGTCGTTGTAGTTGCGGACGATGACAGCGTTGAGCTTGATCTCCAGCCCGGCCGCCTCGGCGGCGCGGATGCCGGCCCAGACCTCTTCGACCTTGCCCCAGCGGGTCAGCTTCTTGAAACGGTCGGGGTCCAGGGTGTCGATGCTGATGTTGACGCGCCGCAGGCCCGCCTCGGCCAGCGGACCCGCCAGCCGGTCGAGCAGCAGCCCGTTGGTGGTCATGGCGATCTTGTCTACCCCCGGCGTGGCCGCCATCCGCCGCACCAGATCGACGACGTTGGCTCGCACGGTCGGCTCGCCGCCCGTCAGGCGGAACTTGTGGAAGCCCAACTCGGCGAACAGGCCTACCAACCGGATGACCTCGTCGTCTTGCAGCAGTTCGGCGCGCGGCCGGAAGGTCATATCCTCCGGCATGCAGTAGACGCAGCGCAGGTTGCAGCGGTCAGTCAGAGAGATGCGCAGGTAATTGATGTTCCTGCCAAAGCGGTCGATTGCCATGATACTTCTTACCTGAACAGCGGTGCGGGTTGCCCGGCCGCCAATCGTACTGTACCCGATTCACCGCGCCGTGGTCAAGACGACAAGCCTATTTTTACTACAAACATCATAAAAAGTCCAGTAAGGTGCAATGTAATGGCTGACAGACGACGGACGACCGCCGACCGCCGGACACTGACCTACTGCCCCACTGACCTACTGATTACTGGCTTACTGATTACTGACCTAGCTACCTGACACAAAAAGGAGGATGACAGCCAAAGAACCTGTTACAGTTGAAAGTGACAATCTCACCAAACAGGTAAAGCCATGACTGTCATCCGCACATATCATACAATGCTCGCTCAAATT
>JAIBAS010000504.1 GCA_019695075.1 Promineifilum sp.
AGTTGCGTCGCCCGCTCGGCCTGCGCCGCCCGCAGCCGGGCGGCGGCGATAGCCATTTGTTCCAGTTCCGGCCCCAGCCGCTCATATTCGAGGGTCATGGGCCGGGAGTGTAGCACGGATGGTCTACAGTGGCCAAGGTCGATTTGGCCGACATCTCGTTCCAGCAGTTGACGGCCGCCGTGCCTCAGACGTAGCCGCCGAAGCGCCCCGCAAGCCTACGGGCGATGAAGACGAAGAAGCCCGGGCGCGCCCGGGCTTTGACCATGCCGCTGCCGGCCGGCGGCTATGGGCGCTCTAAAGCCGCCTCGAAATCAAAGCCGCTTTCAAGCATATCCCTGAGCACGTTCATTTCCTGCACGATGAGCGCGCGCGCCCAACGCAACTGTAGCTCCTCGGGCACCACTTTGGCCCAGAACGCCGGCGACTGTCCGTCCAACCGGACGGTGAAACGTGTCCGTCCCCCCGCGGCCTCGAAGAAGAACCGGGCCTCATACTCACCCAGTCCTTGAACATGCTGGTAGACAAGAAGACAGGGTGGTTCGTAGGCCGTAATCACCGCCGTGTTGCGGCGCGATTTGCCCATGAAGCGCAGCTCCTGTTCAAAGGTCGTGCCGACGCCAACCGGCCCTGCGCTCGTCTGCACGGAGCTGGTCAGCGCGTTGCGCCAGACGACGGCGCGGCGCAGACACGTGGCCACCTCGAAGACCTCCTCAATGGGCCGGTCGATGACGACGCTGTTTTCCACAAACATGACTTGCTCCTCGCGCCCCTTGCTCCCAGACACGGCGCAGTATGCCAAGCGGTTGACGGAGTGATCAGCAGCAGCGGACTTGGGTACCAGCATTATAATCCAGAGAAGGGGCAGGGTGTCAAGAGAAGGCGGCCGGAGTTCCAGCCGCCTTCCAGACGCTGCGCGCAAGGCGCTATCGCCGCGGAGCTATGCCGGCCGGCATCAACTACGGGCCGAGGATGAACCCGTTGTCATAGAGTACCTCCTGGCTTTGCAGCAGTTGTCGTTGGCGGCCGTCGATGAGCGACAGCAGCCACAGTTGATAGGTATCTCTCTGATAGACCAGTTGCGTACCATCGGGCGACCACCACAACGGCCCCTCGCCACCCGTGTGGTCGAATTCCTCATAGCTGCCGGCGGGAATGTCGTAGGTCAGACGGTGGAGCGCGCCGCTGTCCGGGTCGATGAGCCACAGGTCATAGGTGGCATACTCGGCTTCGTAGGCAGCCATGCCACTGATGGCGATCCAGCGGCCGTCCGCTGACCAGAGCGGCCCATAGCTATAGCTGGGGAATTCCAGACCGTAGGTCAGCTGCCGTTGCCCGGTCAGGTCGCCGTTCATGATCCACAGATCGCGCAGCGGCTGCCGCCCCTCGCCTGTCCGGGTAACGGCCAGCCGGTCATCGACTGGCGACCATTGGGCAACGCCAAAGGGGTGGTAGAGATCCGTTTCGACCCGACGCGGCGCGGCCAGCCCCTCGGCAGCGACGATCAACAGGTCGCGCCATTCATAGGGCGCGGTGTGGAAGACGGCCAGACGGCGGCTGTCGGCGGCCCAGACGAATGAGTCCACGTACTGAGAATCCTCGCCATATGCCGGCGGGTCAACCGCATACACCTCGTGGGTCGCGCCGGTGGCCACGTCCGCCACCCACAGACCCAGCGTCTGCATGGAGCGGTAGGCCAGCCGTTGGCCGTCGGGCGACCAGACGGGCAGGAAGCCGTCCGCGACCAGGAGGCGCAGCGCGCGGCTGGCCATGTCAAAGAGGTAGATGTCCGTCGGGTGCGGCGCCGGCCCGGCGCCGTCGGTGCCATAGGGCACGTAGGAGACGGGGTCTTCGGTCAACACCAGCGCCAGCGATTGGCCATCGGGCGAGAGCGCGCCCCAGTCGCGAATGACCTCGGCGCTCGGCGGCAGGTAGAGCTTGAACTCGGCCAGTGGGTCGAGGAAGCGTTGCGGCGCGGCCCCCTCGGCGCTGCTCAGGGCGTAAATGGCGTCCCCTTCGCGGTAGTAGATGGTAAAGGGCTGGGCGGTCGTGCCTTCTGGGAAGGGGATGAACGGCGGCGCGGCCGTGGGCACGACGGTCACGATCGGCGTTGGCGGCAGGGTGGGGAACGGCTCTTCTGTCGCCGTCGGTTCTTCGGTCGGTTCGGGCGGGTCGGTGGGGCCGGGCGTCTGCGTCGGCCAGGGGTAGACGTTGGGCGTCGGCGTGTAGCCCGGCGCGCCCGGATAGTCATAGACCAGCAAGGGCGTGGGGCTGGGCGGGGGCGCCGGTTCGCCGGCGGCCGGCGTTGCCGTTGCCGGCGTCGTCGTTGCGCCGGCCAGCTCGCTCGTCGGTTCGGGATCGGCCGCCGGCAAGCAGCCGGCCACGGCCAGAAGCAGGGCACAGGCCAACCAGAAGAGCCAGAGGGGCCGGATGGTCATGGCTTTATTCTCCCTGGGCGCGCCGGACGGACGGCGCGCCCCTCCTAAAGCAACATAATCTCGTTCGCCCACAGGCGCGCGTTCATCTCGGCCAGGCGACAACCTCGATCAACTGCGCATAGTCTAACAAGAGTTGCGGTTCCGCCCCGCCTGGCGCGGCGCTGACGGTGATGATCTGCGGCCGTTCGCCATTCTGAAGCTCATAGGTGCCCAGGATGACCCGGCTGTCGTCGGCGCTCCAGCGGATGGGCGAGCCGAACCCGGCGTACACGTCCCAGCGCTCGTCGCTGGCCAGGTCGTAGACGGCCACGCCGCCCGTTCCGGCAAATGGCTGGCCGTAGACGTGGGCCAGCCGCCGGCCGTCGTGGGACAAGGCCCAGGTATTGCTATACCGGTCATCGACGTGGGCGAGCACTTCACCGGCAATGGTGATGACGTCGATGCCATTGCTGCCGGTCAGCAGCAGCCGATTGTCCCCCGGCAGCCAGTCGACCGCGCCGTCATACTCCGGCGAGACGAGATTGCCGGCCAGATCGTAGACCCGGTTCATGGCCAGCAGGTACTGCCCGTCGGGCGACCAGGCGATCTGCTCCGAGACGTACTCCATGCCGAACACTTCCAGCGTGTTCAGCCGGCGCGGCGGCGCGCCATCGACGGGCACGAGCGTCAGGTCGGCGAAGTAGCGCGGGTCGTAGGGGACGGTCTCCGCGGGTGGCGTGACGCTGAGCACGGCGATGGTGTCGCCGGCGGGCGACCACTTGGCATAGATCGACCAGAGCTTGTCGTCGGCCAACAGCGGTTGCGGCGCGGCCCCCGGGGCGACGCTGAGCGTATAGAGCACGCCGCCATCGACGTAGGTAATGGCGTCGCTGGCCGGACTCCACGTGGCGACGACGCCATCGGGCAGCAGCCGCCGCGCCTCTTCGGCGGCCAGATCGAGCAGCCACGTGCCCGTGCCCGCCACGTCGTATTCCGGGTAGCTGTGCAGGCCGGGGACGAGGATGTACCGGCCGTCGGGCGAGGCGTGGGCGCGACGGTCAAAGAAAAACATCTGGATGTCGCCCATGTTCTGGCGCTGGCCGTAGAGCGGGTCGAAGACGGCCGGATCGATGAAGGGCAGCGGCGGCCAGGTCTTGAGGCCGTAGTGCGGGTCCCAATAGGTGTTGGGGTCTACATCGGGGCGGATGGCGGTCAGGGCCGCGTAGAGAACGAGTGTGCCGTCGAGGCCAATGATGTCGGGCGTGGGCACGGGCGTGGCCGTGATGACGGGGGCGGGCGTGGCCGTCGGGCGGGTGGCCGTGGGAGTGGGCGAGGGGGTGGGGGAGGCGGTGGCCGCGATAGACGCGACTGGCGTGGCGCTGGCGGTGGGCACGGCGACCGTGGGCACGGCGACCGTGGGCGGCAATGCGGCCGGGGCGGCAGCCGTGCCGGTTGCGCTGTCGGCCGCCGGCGACGCGCAGCCGGCCACGAACATTACGCCAACGAGAAGTACATCCAGAAAAAGCCGCGTGAGAGCGTTGAAGCGTGTTAGCTGGTTCATGATCGTCCCTCTATTCGCCGGGCAGGAAACGGCGTAACCGACAGCTTCGACTGCTCTGATCATAGCCACGCCGTTGCCCCACCGATGGACGGCCGGACCACGGCTGCCCTACAAGTAGCCGACGGCCCAGGGCCTTTCAGATTACGCCGCCCGTAGCACAGCCTGTTAGGCTGTGGCCAACCACGACAGCCTAACAGGCTGTGCTACCAGTGTCGGGCTGTCAGGGCTTGAGCCAATTGGCGACAACTGAAAAGCCTTGGCCGATGGCCGGCGCGTGTTGTTACCGACCCCTAAAAGTGGTAAACTCCGGCATCCAGACCTCAGAGGTCTTCTGAGACCTCTGAGGTCTAGCGGCCTACTACCGGGAAGCTCATGTCGCAAGCCCTCTACCGCAAATGGCGGCCGGCCCGGTTCGACCAGGTCATCGGCCAGGAACACGTGACCCGCACGCTGCAAGCCGCGGTGGCGGCCGACCGCGTGGGCCACGCTTACCTCTTTTGCGGCCCGCGCGGCACGGGCAAGACGACGATGGCCCGCCTGCTGGCCAAGGCGGTCAACTGCGAAGCCGCCGACCCGGCCGCCCGCCCCGACGACACCTGCCCCCTCTGTCGCGCCGTCAACGAGGGCCGCTTCCTGGACCTGATCGAGATCGACGCGGCCAGCAACACCGGCGTCGATGACATCCGCACCCTGCGCGAGAAGGTCAACTTCGCCCCCAGCCAGGGGCGCTACAAGGTCTACATCATCGACGAAGTCCACATGCTCTCCATCGCCGCCTTCAACGCCCTGTTGAAGACGCTGGAGGAGCCGCCGGCCCACACCATCTTCGTGCTGGCCACGACCGAGGAGCACAAAGTCCCCGTCACCATCAAGTCACGCTGCCAGCAGTTCAACTTCCGGCTGCTGACGACGCCGGAGATCGCCGCGCGGCTCAACTGGCTGGCCGGGCAGGAGACGCTGGCCATCGAGTCGGGCGCGGTGGAGCTGCTGGCGCGGCAGGCGTCGGGCAGCCTGCGCGACGCCGAGAGCCTGCTCGATCAGCTTGTCGTCTCGCCCGACGACCGCATCACCCTGGAGCGGGCGCAACTGGTGCTGGGCACGGCCCCGGACGCGGCCGTGCTGGCCGTCGTCGATGCCTGGCTCGACGCCGACAGCGCCCGCGGTCTGGGCGTCATCCACGATGCCCTGGCCTCCGGGGCCGACGCGCGCCAGTTCTGCCGCCAGATGGTCGCTCACCTGCGCCAACTCTTGCTGCTGCAAGTGGCCGGGGCGCAACTGGACGTGGAGGGGCCGGTGGAGCGCAAGGCGGAGATGCTGGCGCAGGCCGGCCGCGCGCCGCGCCGGGCGCTCATCGACGCCGTGCGCCGCTTCCAGGAGGCGGCGCTGCAACCGACCGGTAGCTGGCAGCCGCAATTGCCGCTGGAACTGGCCTTCATCGAGTTGCTGCCCGATGCGCCGATGCAGGTGGCGTGGGTGGGGGAGCGACCGCCGCAGGCGGAAGGACGACGGACGACGGACGACGGCCGACCGCCGCAGATAGAAGAGCGACCGCTGACGGCCGACCGCCGACCGCCGCCGGCGGAAGAGCGACAGCCGGCGGCCGAGCGCCGACCGGCGCAGGCGGAAGAGCGACCGCCGGCCGCGGTCCGTCCCCCGACGCCCACGGCGGCGCTGACGGTCGCGGCGGTGGCCGGCATGTGGCCGGAGATGACCCAGCAGGTCGGCCGGCAGAACAAGAACCTACCCGCGCTGCTGACCATGTGCAAGCCGCTGGCCATCGAGGGCCGGACGATCATCCTCGGCTTCGATTACCCGCTGCTGAAGGACAAATTCGACAAAACCCAGGGCGCGGCCGACCTGGTTGTGGCCGCCTTCCGCGCCCTCAGCGGCACGGACTGCCTCATCCGCACGGTGGCCACGGCCGACTACCCCGTGCCCATCCACCGCGACGAGTTCCAGGCCCTGGCCGCCGAGCTAGGCGGTGTAGTGCGCGACGATGAATAAGAACCTCACGCAAAGCTCGCAAAGGATGCTAAGAACGCCAAGAAGAATCTTCCCTTTGCGCTCTTTGCGTCCTTAGTGATCTTTGCGTGAGGTCTTCCCTCTTGAGGTACATATGACGAAACGCAATTTCCACGGCAAACCGGCCAA
>JAIBAS010000442.1 GCA_019695075.1 Promineifilum sp.
GGCAGCCGGTCGTCGCCGCTCAGGCTGCTGATGAGGCGCTCGACGGCGGCGCGGGCGTCGTCGAAGCGGGTCGGGCGGCCGTCACTGGCGCGCATGGAAGCGGAGGCGTCGAGCAGGACGATGAGGTTGCCGCCCAGGCCGGGCCGCCGCAGCGCCGGCCGCGCCAGAGCCAGCACCAGCGCCGCCAGAATCAGCAGTTGCAGGAAGAGGAGCAGGTTGCGCCGCAGGCGCTGCCACGGGGCGTTGGCGGCGCGGTCGCGCACCAGCTCGCGCCACAGCCACGTACTGCTGACCGGCTGCTCGCGTCGCCGCAGGCGCAGCATGTAGAGCAGCAGGATGGGCACGGCCAGCAGGGCCAGGGCCAGGGCCGCGGGAGCCAACAGCGCCATCTCAGCGCACGACCCCCTCGCGCCGCAAGGCCCCGCGGATGAGCGCGTCCCAGGGCTGGTCGGTGGTCACGGTCGCGTAATGGATGCCGCGCGGGCCGCAGAAACGGCGCAACTCCTCCTGCCAGGCGGCCAGCCGGTCGGCGTACTCTTCCAACGCCAGCGAATCGAGGCTGACCTCGGCGGCGTCGCCCGTCTCCACGTCCAGCAGGCGCAGGTCGCCGGCCAGGTTGGGCGCGGCCTCGTCCGGGCTGAGCAGGTGGAGCAGAGCGACCTCGTAGCCGCGGGCCAGCAGGGCGACAAGGCCGTCGCGGAAGTTGGCCGGGGTGAAGAGGTCGCTGAGCAGGAAGAGCAGGCCGGGGCGGCGGGCGCGTTGCGCATAGTCGCGCAGAAAGGGGCCGACGATGGTCTGCCGCGCGGCGGCGCCGCCTTCCGCGCGGGCGGCCGCGCCCGCTTCCAGAAATTGCAGCAGCGGCCAGCCATTCTGTCGCCCGCGGAACGGCCCCCAGGCGCTCTGGCTGCGGCCGTCGAACAGCGTCACCTGCACCAGATCGCCGGAGGACAGAGCGATATAGCCCAGCGCGCCGGCCAGCCGCAGGCTGTAGCGCAGCTTGTTCTCGCCGTCGTCTGCGGCCGGCCAATCCATACTGCCGCTGGTGTCGATCAGCAGATGGACGGCCAGGTCTTCTTCCTCTTCGGTCAGCTTGATGAACGGCCGCTCCAGCCGGGCGAAGACGTTCCAGTCGAGCCGGCGTAGGTCGTCGCCCTGGGTGTAGTCGCGATAGTCGGCGAACTCGATCGATGCGCCACGGCGGCGACTGCGGCGGTTGCCCTTCATGACGCCGACGCGCACCTCATCGGCCCACAGGCTGAGGCGCTCCAGCGTGCGCAGGGTGACATCGTCGAAGAGGCGCATGGCTAGGCGCGGCCGTCCGGCTCGCGCGGCACGGCGGCCAGCAGGTCGGCGACCACGTCGTCGGCGCTGACGCCCTGGGCCTGACCCTCGAAGTTGAGCAGCAGCCGGTGGCGCAGCGCCGCCGGGGCGATGGCGGCGACGTCGTCGTAGCTGACGTTGTAGCGACCGTCGAACAGCGCCAGCGCCTTGGCCCCCAGCACCAGCGCCTGGCCGCCGCGCGGGCTGGCTCCGTAGCGGATGGCCGCGTTCACCAGTCGGCTGGCGCTCTGGTCGGGATGCGTGGCCACGACCAGCCGGGCGACGTAGCCGGCGACGGCGTGGGGCACGGGCACTTGCCGGGCGACGCGCTGCATGGCGATCAGCGTTTCGCCGCTGGCCACGGGGGAGAGTGCCGGCTCCGCCTCGCCCGTGGTGCGATTGAGGATCTCGCTGACCTCGGCCGCCGACGGGAAGGGCACGTTGACCTTGAACAGGAAGCGGTCGAGCTGGGCCTCCGGCAGAGGATACGTCCCTTCCTGCTCGATGGGGTTCTGCGTGGCCAGCACGAAGAAGGGCGCGGGCAGGGGGTAGGTCGTGTTGGCCACAGTCACCTGGCGCTCCTGCATCGCCTCCAGCAGGGCCGACTGGGTCTTAGGCGTGGCCCGGTTGATCTCGTCGGCCAGCACCAGGTTGGCGAAGATCGGCCCGTGTTGGAAGCGAAAGCCGCGCCGGCCGCCGTCGCGCTCCTCCATGATCTCCGTGCCGGTGATGTCGGCCGGCATCAGATCGGGCGTGAATTGGATGCGGCTGAAGCGCAGGACCAGCGCCTGGCCCAGCGAGCGGATGAGCAACGTCTTGCCCAGCCCCGGCACGCCCTCCAGCAAGGTGTGACCATTGCTGACCAGGCCCACCAGCACGTGGCGCACGACCTCCTCCTGGCCGACGATGGCCTTGGCCAATTCGGCGCGGATGGCCGCGGCGGTGTTGCGGAAGGCGTCGATCTCCGGCGCGTCAACGGCGTTCAGGTTGCCCATTGCTCTGTTCATCGGCCGGATTATACACGTCTCGACCCGGCCGCGCGCGGATCACTCATCGTAGCCGCGCTCAGCCAGATAGTCGGTGTAGCCGCCGACGTACTCCGTCAGCCGTCCGTTGCGCAGTTCGACGATGCGATCCACCGTCCGGTCGAGGAAGTAGCGGTCGTGGGAGATGACCAACACCGTGCCGACGAACTCGTCAAGCGTCTCCTCCAGCACTTCGATGGCCGGGATGTCGAGGTTGTTGGTCGGCTCGTCGAGCAGCAACAGGTTCGGCCGTTGCAAGACCAGCCGCGCCAGTTGCAGCCGGCTGCGTTCGCCGCCGCTCAGCTTGCCGATGGGCTGCGTCGTCTGGTCATAGCTGAACAGGAAGCGCAGCAGGAAGGCCACGGCCGCCTCGCGCGTCAGGGGCGCGGCGGCGCGGATGCAGGTGATCAAGTCCTGCGCCGGGTCGAGGGTTTCCTGCTCCTGGGCGTAGTAGCCGATCTGGATGCTGGGGCCAACCTTGACCTCGCCGGCCGAGGCGCTGTCGGGATCGAGCAGCAGCCGGAAGAGCGCCGACTTGCCCGCGCCATTTGGCCCCACCAGGCCGACGCGCTCGCCGTGCCAGAGCATCAGGTTGAGATCGCGGAAGAGAGTCCGGCCGTTAGCGAACGTCCTGGCCACGTCGGCCAGCTCCAGTACCTTGTTGCTGCCCCGCCAGCCATTGAGTTCCAGCGTCATCCGCCGCGCGTCGGTCACCTTCTCGACCTTGTCCATGCGGTCGAGCATCTTCTGGCGGCTGCGGGCCTGGCGGATGTGGCGCTCGTTGACGACGAGAGAAGCCCACAATTCAAAACGAGCGATGGCCGCCTCGATGCGGGCGATCTCCTTCTGCTGGGCGGCATACATTTGTTGCTGGCGCAGGCGGCGCAGTTGTCGTTCGGTCGTGTAGGCGGTGTAGTTGCCGATGTAGGTCGTCAGGCGGCCGTTCTCTAGCTCGGCGATGTGGGTCGCCACCTCGTCGAGCAGATAGCGATCGTGGGAGATGATGACTACCGTGCCGGGGTAGGCGCGGATGATGCCCTCCAGCGCCCGTTTGGCGGGCAGGTCGAGGTGGTTGTCCGGTTCGTCGAGCAGCAGCAGGCCGGGTTGCTGCACCAGCAGCTTGGCCAGCATGATCAGCTTTTTCTGGCCGCCGCTGAGATGTTCGGTCAGGGTATCCCAGCGGCTCCGGTCGAGGTCGAGGGCGACGAGCGTTTCCTTGACGCGGCTCTCATAGCGTGGGCCGTCGAGCTGGTCGAACTGGTGCAGCAGGCGCTCCTGAGCCTTCAGCGCCTTGCTCAGGGCCGCGGGGTCGCCATAGACCTCTGGCCGGCTCATGCGGTCGGCCAGCGCGTCCAACTCGCGCTCGATGGCCCCCAGCGCCGGCAGGGCGGTCAGGGCCTCCTGTAGCACAGTGTGGCCGGGTGGCAGGCGTGGCTCCTGCTCCAGCCGCCCCCAATCCAGCCCGGAGAGGCGGAAAACGCTGCCGGCATCCGGGCCGCCGGCGTCCGGGCCGTCGCCGGCCTTGCCCAACTCGGCGGCGACGAGCTTCATCAGCGTCGACTTGCCCGCGCCGTTGGGGCCAACCAGGCCGATGCGCTGGCCGCGCTGGATCTCCCAGGTCAGGTCGGCGAAGATGGGGCGGCCGGCCAGACTGACCGCGACGTGATCGAGCTTCAGAATAATCTCGGCCATCGGAACTCACTCACTCCAGAAAACGAAAAAGCCGGGGTGTGCGCCCCGGCTCGATTCGACATTCTCGCATCAACTTGACATAAGAATCAGTCACCAGGCGCAATACGACAAGGCGACCCCGTGATGGACACCAGGCGGCGCGACGGCCCCGGCTGATTCGTGTAGCCAATAGTGACGAACATAAACACGAGCTTATCTCAAGAAGCGTCAACAGGCAAGTTGCGCCAACGGTGCTATACTGCCCGCCTGGAGGCACATCATGAACCGCATCGGCCGCCTGGCTGCACTCCTGCTACCCACACTTCTCCTGCTCGCCGCCTGCGATCTGCTGGACGGCACACCGGCCGCCTATCCGGTGGCGACGGTCGCGCCGACGGCGTCGACGCAAACGCTGGGGCCGACGCCAGCCGCAGCCACCAGCGTCCCGGCGCAATCGCCCGAAGCGCCGCTTGGCCCGTTGCGCCTCTGGCTGCCGGCCGAGATCGGCGCGCGAACGCCGGAGGGCGGGCAGGAATTAGCCGACCAGGTTCAGGCGTTCGCGGCCAGCCAGTCGCTAGAGGTTCTGGTAGAGCAGAAGCCGGTTGAAGGAGCGGGCGGCATCCTCAGCTACCTGCGCACCGGCGCGACTGTTGCCCCGTCTGTCCTGCCCGACGTTATCGCCCTGCCCGCGGTTCTACTGACCGACCCGGCCGTCCGCCAGATGGTGCAGCCTTTGGACGGCCTGATCGACATGGCTGTGCTCGACGGGGACGGGTCTGAGACCGGCCCCTACGCCGCCGCCGCGGCGCAGGTGGTCAGTGACGGGCGTTTCTACGGCGTGCCCTTCGTCAGCGCGGGACTAACCCACCTGGTCTACAACCGCGCCAGCTTGCCCGACGTCATCCCCCTGGACTGGACGGCCTTCATCAGCGACACCAACCATACCCTGGTGCTGCCGGCCGACAGCCGCGACGGAGCGCTGTTCGGTTTGCAGTTCTATCTGGCCGAGGGGGGTACGCTGGTCAACGAAAACGGGCAGCCCGACTTACAGGCCGAACCATTGGCGCGGGCGTTGCGTCAGATCGCCATCCGTCCGGAGAACTTGTTGCAAAGCCGCCAGCTCAAGACGCTCGACGAGGCCTGGCAGTACTATCAGGTCGGGCAGAGCGGTTTCCTGTGGGTGCGCGCCGACTACTACCTGGGCCGCCGCGCCGAGGCGAGCGCCGCTCCTGGCGCGCCGGAGCCAGGCACTTCGCGCGTGCCCGGCCCCGGCGGCCCGCTGACGCCGCTGACGACGACGTGGGTTTGGGCCATCACCACGGCCGACCCGGCGCGACAGGGGCCGGCGGCCGACCTTATCCGCACGCTGACCGCGCCGGGGGCTTTGGCAGGCTGGGCGGAGCGCAGCCAACTGCTGCCGGCGCAGCGCGAGGCAATGGCGCTGTTGGCGGCCGAGTCGGAGTACTATCGCTTTGCCGGGGAGGAGTTGGAGCGGGCCGCGGCCATGCCCATCAGCGAGTCGAGCCGGCAGTTGGCGGCCATCGGCGACGCGGTCTTTCAGGTGTTGACGACGGATCAGTCGCCGGAGGCTATCGCCGAAGCGACGGTGCTCAGCTTACGGCAGTAGGCGGCGAGGATCGCCTAGGGGCGAGGAGCGCCTAGGCGGCGAGGATCACCGAGGCCGTCAGCATCGTCGCCACTTCATCGGCGGCGGCGGCCACGGCCGGCGACAGCCCCTCGCCGAAGGGGAACTCGGCCGGCCAAGACGCGGGTTGCCAACCCGCGCTACAGGAGGACGCAGGTTCGATGCCCAGCACGCGGACGACCGCGCCCGTTTCGGCGGTCAAGTAGTCGGCCAGCATTTCCAGCGACAGGGCGTGGGTGCTGCCGCCGCGGCCGTCGGCCTCGGCCGGCAGCAGCCAGACGATCTCGCCCGGCGCGCCGCCGCCACGGGCGGCATCGAGGAAAAGGATGGCGTCGGGCCGGAAACGGACGACGGGGCCGAGGATGTTCTCCGGGGCGTGGCCGGCGTCGAGGATGAGCAAGGCATCGGCGACCAGCCGCGCGGCCAGCTGCCGGGCCAGGGCCGAGCCAACGCCGTCATC
>JAIBAS010000336.1 GCA_019695075.1 Promineifilum sp.
TGCGAGCCATCCACTCTAATGCCCCGTCCAGCCGCGGGTCGTCGATGCCCATCGCCAGCAGCGCCGCCAGCAAGTTGCCCTGCAAGCAATCGACCGTGCCCGACGGCGCGCCGTTGGACGTGCTGCTGAACTGGCCGCCGGGGGCCAGGGCGTGGTCGAGCAGATAGGCCCCGGCGCGGCCGATGCGCGGGTCGGCCGCTGCCGTCGCGCCGAGTTGCCACAGCGCGATCAGCGCCCAGACGGTGGAGCGGTACTTGGGGTTATAGCCGGGGCCGGGCTTGACCCAGTAGCCCTCCGGCTGCATGTCGTCGAGGATGGCGGCGATGGGCGGCGAAGCATGGGCGGCGGCGCGGGCGGCCAGCAGTTCGGGGGCGCCGGCCGGCAGGCCGACGACATCGCGCAGGGCCAGATAGCGCGGGCCGGGGTCGGCCGGGTCGAGTAACCAATCAAGGGGAGCCATGACAACCTCCATGCGCCGTCATCAGCGACGCGCGCGGCAAGGCCGAGAAGGACTACGCCAAAACGGCCGAGGAAGCGCCCTGGTAGGCCTGCCCCGCTTCCTCCAGCAGCTGTAGCGGCATGACCGCCGCTCCGACGACGCCCGGCCCGGTGTGGACGCCCAGCACCGGCGAGACGCGCAGCACTTCCAGCCGGCCGATGTTCAGCCGCTCGCGCAGCAGACCGGCCAGGCGCTCGGCCTGCTCCGGCAGGCGGCCGTGCATGACCGACACCCACAACGGCTCGCCGCCGGGGTAGAGGCCGGCCAGGTGCTCGGCCAGGTCGGCCAGGGCGCGGGGCAGCGTGCGGCTCTTGCCGACGGTGTTGTACTTGCCGTCGCCGTGGGACACGTCGATGAGCGGCTTCAGGTTCAGCACCGCGCCGGCCAACGCCTGCACGCGGCCGATGCGCCCGCCGCGGGCCAGGTAGCTCAGCGTCTCCAGCGTGAAGATGACCTCCGTCTGGGCCTGGATGCGGCCGAGAAGCTCGACGATGGCCGCCGCCGGCCAGCCGGCCCGCGCGGCGATGGCCGCGGCCAGCACCTGAAAGCGCTGCCCGCCGGAGAGCGTTAGCGTATCGACGACCGTTACTTCCCCCGGCGCGAAGTCGGTCGCGGCCAGGCGGGCGGCGTTGGCCGTGCCGCTGAGGCCGGAGGAGATGTGGATCGACATGACAGGGCCGGCCGCGCGCCGGTATAGCTCGGCGAAGAGGCCCGGCGAGGGCTGGTTGGTCGTCGGGATGGCCGGTTGCATGGCCTCCAGGCGGTCGTAGAAGTCGTCGGGCGAGAGTTCCTCGGAGCGGCGCTCGCCTTCGGGTAACTGGATGTAGAGCGGCGCGACGGTCAGGCCGTAGGCGGCGATGTCGGCAGCGGTCAGATCGGCGGCGGAGTCAGTGACGATGTTCATGGGCGGGTGGCGCGCAAGCCGGTGGTGTCGGGTGGTTGGCTCGCCTCAAAGAGCATTGTACACCCCACCGCCCACCGGCGCACGCCGAGCCACTCCCCGTGGCGCGATTCTCCCGAATCGCGAATCGCGTGAATCGCACCCTAGCGCAGCCCGCGCGCGACCAACCCCGCCAGCGCCCCGCCGATGATCAGCCACGTCGAGTTGACCCGAAAGCGGATGAGCAGCACGGCGGCCACGAGAGCGACAAGCACCGTGGGCGCGTCCACCAGCGCCCGCCGCCCCAGTTCGACCGTCACCGCGGCCATGAGGCCCAGCGACGCGGCCACGACGCCATCGAGCAGCGCCGCCAGCCAGGGCGATTGCCGCATGCGCGGGATGAGCGGGTTGGTGAGGGCCACGAAGACGAAGCCGGGCAGGAAGATGCCCACCGTGGCCACGACCGCGCCGGCCACGCCGGCCAGCTGGTAGCCGATGAATGTCGCTGTGGTGAAGACCGGGCCGGGCGTGAACTGGCCGATGGCTACGGCGTCGAGCAACTGCGCCGACGTCAGCCAGCCCAGCCGCTCGACGAACTCCGTTTGCAGGAAGGCGACGAGGACGTAGCCGCTGCCGTAGAGGACGGAACCGATCTTTAGAAAGGTGAGAAAGAGCGTGGTGAGCGTCACCGGCACGGCCGCCGCCTGCGCCAGCCCCTCCCATGTAGGGCGGTTTGCCAAACCGCCCCACAATTTTGACAGCAACACCGGCGGGCGGTTTGCCAAACCGCCCAACAGAAGCATTGTCGGGCGATTTGGCAAATCGCCCCCCAGCCGCCGCGCATTGCGGGCAACCATGACCACCAACCCGCCGCCGGTCAGCAACAGCAACTCGTGGACGTTAGCAAAATAGAGGCCGAACGCGGCCAGGGCCACGACCACCGGCAGCGGACGCCGCAGCGCCGTCCGCCCCAGGCCGACGATGGCCTGTAAGATGATGGCGATGACCACCGGCTGGATGCCATAGAGCAGCGATTGCGCCGTCGGCGTCGCGCCGTAGCGGGCATAGACGGCCGCCAGGGCCAGGACGATGAGGAACGCCGGGGCAATGAACGCCGCCCCGCCGACGACCAGCCCGGCCCAGCCGGCGCGCAGATAGCCGAGGTGGATGGCCATCTCGGTCGAATTGGGACCGGGGATGAGGTTGGTGGCCGCCAGCAGGTCGAGGAACTCGGCGTCGCTGAGCCAGCGGCGGCGGGTCACGACCTCATCGCGGAACATGGCGATGTGGGCCGCCGGGCCGCCGAAGGCCGTCAGGCCCATACGCAGGAAGAGGCGGGCGACTTCGCCCAGCGCGCCGGGCGGGCGGTCGGTCGCCGCCATTAGAACGTGTGGGCCAGCCGGTGGCGCGGCTCGTAGAGCAGGATGTCGTCCGCGCCGGGGACGTGCAGCAGGACAGTCAGGCCGAAGCCCTGATCCATCGGCTCGCCGGCAAACGTCGCCCCGCGCGCGGCCAAATCGGCCATCGTCGCCGCCAGGTCGTCGCACATCAGGGTGATCTCGTGCTTGCGCGGCATCTGGTAGGCGCTGCCGTCGTGGTTCATGCCCCCGGTCGGGTGGACGCCCAACTCGCTCGGCCCGGTCTTGAAGATGAGCCACTCCGGCTCGGCGTCGGAACTGCTGACCCACGGCCAGCCCAACACATCGCGCAGGAAGGCCCGCGTGGCGTCGGGGTCGTCGGAATAGATGAGGGTGTGAACGGCGGTTATCATGAGGGGATTGTACTGGGACGTTCTTGACAAATCAATGCTTTGATGTTAAACTATTCGACATTGAATCATTTACCGGCCTTGGCCGAGGAGAAACAACTCATGCAACTACACGGACTGCACCACGTGACCGCCGTCACCGGCAACGCGCCCGGCAATCTCGACTTCTACACCCGCGTGCTGGGCCTGCGGCTGGTCAAGAAGACGGTCAACCAGGACGACACCAGCGCCTACCACCTGTTCTATAGCGACGCCAAGGGCACGCCGGGGCTGGACATGACCTTTTTTGACTGGCCGCGCACCGGCCCCGACCAGCGCGGGACAGACGCCATCGTCAACACCCAGTTCCGCGTCAACGGCCGCGCCGCGCTCGACTACTGGGCTGACCGCTTCGACCGGCTGGGCGTCTGGCACGGGCCAATCGATCGGTCGTGGTTGGGCAACGACCGGGCGGTCCTGGCCTTCGAGGACGCCGAGGGGCAGCGGCTGGCTCTGGTTGACGACGGCGGCGCGCCGGCGGAGACCGAGGCCTGGCCGGGCGCGCCGGGAGACGCCGTGCCGGCCGAATTCGCCCTGCGCGGCTTTCACGGCGTGGGCCTGAGCGTGCCCCGGACCGACCGCGTTGAGCCGATCCTGAGCCGCGTGCTGGGCTTTCAGGAGCTTGACCGCCGCCCCCACCCCACGCTGCCGGAGCAACAGATGATCGTCTACGGCATGGACGGCGGCGGGCCGGGGCGCGAGGTGACGCTGGTCGTGGAGCCGGACGCGCCGCGGGCGTGGCTCGGCCGCGGCGGGGTGCATCATGTCGCCTTCCGCCTGCGCGACGCCGAGGAGCAACAGCGCTGGGCCGACTACCTGCTTAACGCCGGCGTGCGCCACAGCGGCATCATCGACCGCTTCTACTTCAAATCGCTCTACTTCCGCATCAGCAACGGCATCCTGTTCGAGCTGGCCACCGACGGCCCCGGCTTCGCCAGCGACGAAGACCCGGCCCACCTGGGCGAGGCGCTGGCCCTGCCGCCCTTCCTGGAGCCGCGCCGGGCGCAGATCGAGGCGGGGCTGCGGCCGCTCGAAACCGCGCCGGAGAGTGGACAGTAAACAGTGGACAGTGGGCAGTGATCAGTGGCCGGTGAGTCAGGCCACTGACCACTGACCACTGACCACCGGCCACTGCCCACCCTGTTTCACTTCGTCGCCGCCGCCAGCGCCTCCAGATGCCCCAGGCGGTGGAGGCTGCGGTCGAGGCGCATGAAGACGCCGGACGCCTCGATGGCGGCGATCAGTTCCGGCGAGAGCGCGGCGACGGCGGCATCGGCCTCGGCCGCCGCGGCCAGGCATAGCTCGGCGGCGTCGCGGGGCGGCAGCGCGGCCAGGATGGGGGCCTGCGCGTCGTTGATCATATTGGCGTCCACGGGCGCTTCATCCACCCCGCCGGCCGTCCAACGCGCCAGCAGCACCGTCACCCGTCGATCCCAAAAAGCCAGATGGGCCAGCAGCGCGGCCACCGTGCCGCCATAGGGTGCCGGCCGGCGCAGGTCGTCGTCGCTCAGCCCGCGGACAAAGGCCACCAGCCGGGCGCGGGCGGCGTCGTTGGCGGCGTCAAATGGTGTCGTCATGGCCTACTCCTCGTGTCTGGAAATGTGTTCAAGGCCGCAAGCATCGCAAAAGAACGCGCTTTTGCCAATTGCGCGCCGCCGGCCATTGGGCTACTCTCCGGGCAGACCCACCCAACGACAAACAAGGAGATGCCCATGAACTACACCTTCCTTGGCCACTCCGGCCTGCGTGTGTCGGCGCTTTGCCTCGGCACGATGACCTTCGGCGAGGACTGGGGCTGGGGCGCGCCGCGCGAGGACGCCCGGGCGATGTTCGACGCCTTCGCCGCCGCCGGCGGCAACTTCATCGACACGTCCAGCAACTACACCAACGGCACAGCCGAGCGCTTCGTCGGCGAGTTCATCGCCGCCGACCGCGACTACTGGGTCGTGGCCACCAAGTACACCCTGCGCCGCCCCGGCAGCAACCCGGCCGACCTCAACGCCGGCGGCAACGCCCGCAAGAACATGCTGCGCACCGTCGAGCAGTCGCTCGGCCGCCTGGCCACCGACCACATCGACCTGCTCTACCTGCACATGTGGGACTACAGCACCCGCGCCGAGGAAGTGCTGCGCGGGCTGGACGATCTGGTCAGCGCCGGCAAGGTGCTCTACGTGGGCATCAGCGACTCGCCCGCCTGGGTTGTCTCGCGGGCGCAGGCCATCGCCGAGCTGCGCGGCTGGGCGTCGTTCGTGGCCTACCAGGCCGCCTACAGCGTCGTCACCCGCGGCGCGGAGGCCGACGTGCTGCCCATGACCCGCGCCCTGGGGCTGTCGGTGCTGGCCTTCGACCTGCTTGGCGGCGGCGTGCTGACCGGCAAGTTCAACCGGCCCGGCGGCCCCGGCGAGCCGACGCGCGAGAGCGCCATCAGCCCGGAGGACGCCGCCGCGGTCGAGGTCATCCTGCGCATCGCCGCGGAGGCGGGCCGCTCGCCGGCCCAGGTGGCTATCAACTGGGCCGCGCGCCGCAGCGCCAACATTATTCCCATCCTCGGCGCGCGCCGCCCGGCCCAACTGGACGACAACCTCGGCGCGCTCGACTTCACGCTAAGCGACGAGCAGATGGCCGCGCTGAACGACATTAAGCCCCTGACGCGCGAGTACCCCCACACCTTTTGGAACGACGGCATCCGCCGCAACCTGATCTACGGCCGCGCCGTCGATCAGCTGCGGACGGATCGCTGGCCGTAGGGGATAGGGTAGGTATGCACATACGCGCTCTCGCCCGCGCCAGTGTCCCACCATAAGGTCATCTCAGTCGAGCAGGAACTCGGCGTTGCGGTGGCCGAAGGCGCGGGCGGTGTCGTAGCCGGGGTCGCCGGGCAGGTGCGCCGCGCCGGCCGGCGACCCGC
>JAIBAS010000407.1 GCA_019695075.1 Promineifilum sp.
GCGACATGCGGCACAACGGGCGGAGTCGGGACGGCCTCGTTCCCGGAGCTTGTCCACTGTTCCGCATTTGCGGTTTGGTGAACAAGTTTGTTCACGCCCGATAGCGACAATCCCACTTGCCCCGCTATCTCGCGCTGTGTCATGCCAACAGGACGGCCACAGAATGAGGATTGACGGCCTCGCGCGCGCGTGAGAAAGGGCAAGTACGAACTACACACTATAACTGTTATGCAAAGTAAAATCGCCTTTTTTGCCCGACTTTTGCCCATCTTGTCTAGGTTCTGTACACACACACGAAAGGCAGGCAAAAATAACCGTTGCGTATTGCACTATGCGTAACACGCGTGCTAATAGGTAAGAATCACGCGCGCTAATCGGTAAAAATTGCATCATATAGACATGCCGTCTTGGGGCTGGCGCTGCGCTCACGGCGGGTCGTCTCTGCACGTTCTTGGGCTGCTTACACGGTCTTGACAGCCACAGGGAGGGGGCAGTAGGGCCCAAACGCGTAGGAAGCCCCAGGACGCAATAGACCATCCAAACGGGCACACCCGCAGGGAAAAACGGCTCTACGGGCTTCCTGTGGCCTTGACGCGCGCTATGGCGTCGGTGTGGGCACATCCGGCCAATCATCCGGCGATATGCCAACATAGACCTTCACGCCAGATGCAAGCATGGCAGGTGTTATCTCCGACTCGCTCGCAACGGCGATATAGGGCGGGTGCGTCTGCGCTTTCGTCCTGGCTTCCAGCTTCTGCAGGCGGGTGGCAAGGGTGTGGGTCATGGCGTGCGGCTCTCCAAAGCCGTGATTCTGGCTTCAAGCTCTGTCAGCTCGCGCCAAGCCAGCAACCGGCCAAGCACAATATCGGCGGCGCGTAGCTTCTGGCTCAGTGTGCCGGCGTCGAAGACACTGACAAGGGCATCGATGCTCTTATCTGCGAGGGCGATAAGCGAACGATTCAAATTGCCCACGGCCTCGGTTTCTTGCTCCCGTAGGGCTTGGGCAAAATCCGGCTCCCTTTGCCAGCGGGCAATTGTGGACCGCGAGACCTTGACGGCTTCGGCGGCCTGCCCTACGCGCCCGGTTGCTAACAAGACCTCTACAGCCCTGCGCTTATGGCTGGGTAGTCTGTCGAAAGCTGTCTCTGTAGCATCCTGCGTCATCTTGCGTCACCTTGCGGCGGTGGGTTGCTGATTCAGTGCCCCGGCCAGCCAGTCATAGAACGGACGCGCCGCGTCGTCTTCCGGCGCTGTGGCGAAGTAGAAGCCCTGTTCTTGGCGCAATTGGCCCCCGGCCAGCCAGTAGGGTAGCCCATCGATGACCTCATCCAAGAATAGCGGCCCGCTTGTTTCGTCGGTAATCGTCCATTGCCCCGTTGCAAAGTTGAAATAGCCTGCCTCGGCCATGCCCGCAATCAGGGCGGCCAGTTCTAGCCAGCTTATGGGCAAGGCGTCCAAGATTGCCCAGTCTAACAGGCGTTCTTGCTCCCGGCGCCGCTGTTCCAGCTTCGCTAACCTGGCTGCGATGGTTGCCATGTCACAATCTCACTTGAAAGGCGCGTTGGCGTGAACCATCCACGGCGGCCCGCTGCGACCATGCGTAAACCTTCAACGCTTGGGCGGATTGCTCCATCAGGGCGGCGCGTGCGTCGTTGGCGTCCCAGCCGGCCAGGGCTTCGAGGCGCTTGACTGCGGCGTCAAGTTCGGCAAGGGCGGCGCTGTGTTTGGGTAAGGGCGCTTGGCCGTCCTTGCGGTTGCGGATGGCGTCCATTTCCTGCTGCCAGCGGCGGCGCCCATAGCGGGCATGAAGGGCGGCGCCCACAGTATCGGCCTTGTTCCTTGCCACAGCTTCACAGCGGCGGGCGGCGTCTTCCAGTGGCATAGCGGCCATGTCATCGGCGATGAACACACGGCGCCCGGCTGCCTCTTCCAACTGTGGCGGAATCATGCCATAGGTAAAATCGGCGTACCGTTGCAGACGCAAGCCCCGCGCGTCTTCCAGGACTTCGGCGGCGGCGTCTTCGGCGCTTTTGGCGGCGGCTTGGACTGGCTCAACAAGCTTGGCCAGGCGTGCGGGCGTATCGGTGTAGACTGGCGTCCCATCGCCCCGATACAGGGCGGCGGCGGCCTTCTCACGCTGCGCTAGGGCGTCGTCCAGCCGCTTACGGGCAAGAATCAAGGCGGGTGGTTCGGGCTGCGGCGTGGTGTTTGGTTCTGGTATCATTGCGACCTCTCAGGGTTAGAATTCCTGTGCGGTGGTGATGCGCCTGTAATGGCGCTGCGGTGTGCTTCCCACACGAACGCGAGACGGCCCGAAAGGGCTTGTAGTTCGGTCTGCTTCACCCCGCCCCCAAAAGAAAGGGCATCGAGGCGGAGCAAGAGCTCGTCAATCATGACCATTTCGGGCGTCTCGCGTGCGTGTTTGGGTAGGAGCAAAGACGGCACAATGCATAGTTTAGCACACTTGTTCGGCTCGTAGCAGATGCGCCAATCGCTTGCCCAGGGCGTTGCGCTCGGCAATCAGCGCGTCATGCTCGGCCCGCGTGGGCGCTTTCACAAGGGCGGCGATTGTAGCGGCGATAGCGAGGCGTAGGGCCTGCGCTTCTGCCGGCTCAGCGTAGTTCGGACTTCTTCGGCGTGGCATGGTGACGCTTGGGCAGTGGTTCCAACCGGGTGCAGTGCGTACACCGTCGGCGCTCTCCCGGCTCGGCCTTCGGTAATGGCCAGCCGCAGAAGACGCAACGGCCAAACGGCGCCCGCTGGGGCTGGGCGGTGGTGGGTGCGAGTAGGTGATTCATGATCGGGACGGGATAGCCACAGGAAGGGAAGTAGTGAAGTAGTAAAGTACCCCTTAAGGGGGGTTACTTCTTTACTACTTCTTCAAGAAGTGAAGTATTACTTTTTCACTTCTTTTTACTTCTTTACTTCTTGGCATCTTGGTCGCTCGTGAGGGCATAGATAGCAGGATTTCCCTTGCTCCCTTCGTTCGTGCGGTAGATCAGCTTGCGCCCAGCCAGCTTGTAGACGGCCTGTTTGGCGGCGTCGGGTGAGCATGTATCGGCATTGTCTACCATCTCCGTAAGCGGTGATGGCCCGTGCTCAGCCAAGTAGCCCATGACATAGCTTTCACTTGGCGATAGCTTCGGCTTGCCCGGCTCGGCATCTATCGCGCTCAGCCAGAAAAGCCCATCGGAGAAATGGCTTTGCCCCGCAAACTTGAAAGGCTCCACATCGCGCGCTTTCTCAAAGGCAAAACGCACGATGTCTTCATCCGGCTCTGACTGCACCGTGAGCATAAGATCAACGGCTCCCTTGATCGCGCTGCTACCCCGGTAATCGCCATTCTTGCCCGCGTGGTGAATCAGGACAATAGCGGCCCCGGTTGCATCGGCAATGCGGCGAAGGGCCAGCATGATCGGCTGCACGTCCTTGACGGCGTTTTCGTCGGCGCCCGGCATGATGTCTGCAAGGGCATCGATGATGACAAGGGCGGCGCCCGTTTGGGTGATAAGCTGGCGAAGGGCGTCAACCTCCGGCGCCTGCTGCAATTTCAGCCCGGCAAGGCAGGTGTAGAAAACCGGCGCGCTTTCGTCTGCAAAGTGCGCATTTAGCACGCCCCCCAGCCGGCGGCCCATCCGTGCGGCTCCCGATTCTTCATCGATGATCAGCACGGCCCCTTGCTGTGTTGCCAGATTCAGCCAGGGCTTACCCATAGCCACACACACCGCCATGTCAAGTAGGCTGTAGGTTTTCTTGCTGCCCGGCGCGCCCACGATGGCCGAAACGCTGCCCGGCGTGAGCAAGCGATCTACAATCCAGACGGGCGGCGCCTGCGGCTGTAAGGCGTCACGCGCGCTGTACAGCTTGAATCTTGGCGCTGTGGCGTGCTGGGTTGCGGGTACACTCTCAGCCGGCCATAGATCGGGCGGCTCTTCGGGCGGTGGCTCGGCTGGGTGTGGCGCTGCGCTGCGATAAGTCGGGTCATGCATCGGCTTGCCGGCGTCCCTTTTCAGAATGTTCGCAATCGTCCTTTGCCCGTAGGTGTCGCCATTGGAGTAATGCCGTTCGTCCCATTTCGGACGGTACAATGCGCTCTGTCGAAAAATGCGGTCAAGTTGCGAGGCGTCGCGCGTGTAGAACGTGAGCAAGCCCAGCAGGGCGAAGTCCGCTGTGCTTTCGTCTGGCTTGCCGTCCTTCCCCGGATAATCGCCCGCATTGCCGGCCCACAGACGGCCAAACTCAGCAGCCTTTTCGCTACGGCCTACGATGCGAAGCAGATCGGCGTCACTCAGCCCGGCCCCAGGATGGCCCCCAACCGCTTGCAACGGCTTGGGCGGCGTTTGGGGTACGGTTGGCGTCTCTCCCCTCCTGTGGCTGTCATCGTCGGCCACAAGGGAAGGGGCAACCCAGGCGGGCGGCGTCTCGTTCGTGATGCGATTGTAAAGCCAAGTCACGGCCTCGGATGCGTCGCGCACGTCTGCCGGCGCCCCTTCCAGACGCTGCCCGGTGACAGTGAAATACCGCCCCGACTGGTACATCTCAACCGGCCAACCGTTCGGCTTGTTCGTGCCGGTGACGGGCAGATCGCCCCTACAGATCAGCTTGACGCCCGTCCCGGTGGGCGATACTTCGGCATAGGTCGCCAGCCGTTGCACGATGGCATAGGCCCAGGATTCAAGCGCGCCCGTCTTCTGGTCGCGGCAATCGTCAAGATCGACGCCCACGAAAGGCGGCGCCAGCATGACGCCAATCCCGGCCAGCCGGCCCCCATTCTGATAGCTGTGCAAAGCGGCGTCGAATGGCGCCCATGTCGAGGCGTCATTGCTCTTGGCCCCGGCGCCCGTCTGCACGCCGATCGGCGGTTTCGTCCATTTCCCGTCACGCTCGGCCCATCGCCAGCCTACCCAATTAGCCAGGGCTTTGAGCTCGTCCGGGATGGCGTCGGGCTGTACGGGCAAGGTGTATGGTGTGTTCATAGCTCAAAACCGCCTTGCACCCATCCCGGCGCTTTGCTGGCTGCGATCTCAGCCTGGCGCATGGCCTGCGGCGGAGCTCCATCGATGGCCCAGTATTTCAGCTCAAGGGCAAGCTGATCGCCCCATCCCCGATTGAATCGGATACCGTACCGCTGGAAGTCTGCCAACGTCACGGCGTAGCTTCTGCCGCTGTCGGCGTTCAAAACCGAAACGGTACGCACACCTCGGCGCGCTGCTTCTGCAATGATGGCGGCGTCGAAGGCGATTGCGGGCGGCCTGCGCAAGACGTGTTGATCCCGGATGACTTTATGCAGGCAGTCCCCGGAAATGCCCGCTACTTGCGTTCCAGGTAGCGAAAAGCTATACTTTTCCACGGTTCATGCTCCTTGAGTGTGTCCCAACCTGCACCCTGGCGGCTCGCTCGCAACGTTTGGCCAGGGTGCATCTTTGGGGTGAATGGGTGGTTAGGCGTCATTGGCTTTGACCTCAGTCGGCGGCTGTGGAACCTGCGCGCCAACCAGTAAGCCAATCGCCCGGCGTACAATGTCGCTGGCGGTCGTGTTGCTGGCGGCGGCCAGAGTCTTGACGGCCTGCGCTTGGGCGGCGGGCAGTCGGATGGGAAGATAGGTGTCATGGTTCATAGGTGATGGCCTCGGATGGTGAAGGGGCGGAAAATGAAAAACCCGCAAACTACAAAGGGAAACAGACGTCAGCCGAAAAGGCGCTGGCGGGTCGTTTCTCCTTCGGTAGTTTGCGGGTCTCGGATTGTCCGGTGTGCCGCTTGTGGCGTTGGGCGCTCTTGATTCTTTGGAGAGAATTGGCGGTAAGCGCGCCCAACAAAATAGAGTAATCGCATTGTAACACCTCGCGCCAGCTTTGGCAAATTCGACATAACACACAGAACGAATGTTCGGCGCGTCCTACACAAGCCCGGCATCCCGGCACACGCTGCGAAATCGATGCGCCCCCTCTTGCTCCCGTTCCCACTTCGGGTAACAGGTCGGGCATAGGTCGGTCGTGGTGTACCGAATCCCCGTGTACCAGGTGAAGCGTTGCCAGTCTTGTTCTTTGGCGGCTTCGAT
>JAIBAS010000547.1 GCA_019695075.1 Promineifilum sp.
GCGCTGGCCGGCGGGCTGGTTGGCCTGCTCAGCCGCCGGCGGGGCATGTTCAGTTCGGCTGCCCTCGGCGCATTGCTGGGCGGCGTGGCTGCCAGGAAGCTCGATACGGGCATCCCCGACCCGCGCCTGGAGGCCATCGGCCAGACGCTGGACGCCGCCAGCGGCGCGGCCGTGGCCGTCGTCAGCGACAGCGCGGTCGATCAACTGCTGGGCATGGTCAAAGGGCTGGGCGCGCACGTGCAGGCCGAGCCGTTCGCCCGCGAGACCGACTTCATGAAACAGCTCCAGGCGGGCAACATCGCCGGGGCGGCGACCATTTTGGCCAACGAAGCCGAGGGGCGGCTGGCCGGGGCAACGGCGATGGCCGTCGAGCGCGCCGAGGCGCTGAGTGGGCAGGCGCGCGGCATGCTGGCCGAGAAAGAACCGGAGACGCTGACCGACGAGGAGGAGATCGAGATTCGCATCAACCCCGACGCGGCGGCGACGATGGTCAGCACCGACACACAGATGACACCCGGCATTCCCGTGCGGCCGGACGACGACATGAAGCCCGCCCCGGCCCCGCAGCCGGCCCAGGTCGCCGGGGCCGACGCCGTGCCCGACAATGACGCCGGCGGGCTGGCGCGGAGCGATATTGACGAATCGGCCGCGGGCGTGGCCGATATTTGGCCGCCGGCGGTGTAGGCCGCCGGCAACAACCACGCATCCGGCCGGTGGCGGGTGGCGCAAGAGTAGGCAGGCACATCGCCGCCCCGCGCCGCCCGTTGTCCTACCCTCTCAATACTCGCCCCCATCCCTCATTCCAAATGAGGATCAGTAAGGGTAAACCCTTACTGCCTATCGCGCGCGTGACAAATGTCATCTTTTTAGGTGACAAATGTCACTAGGCTTTGCCCCAGCGCGGCCGCTAGACTGTCACATAAGTGGGCCATGAGTTTCGTTTTCGTGACTCGTAAAGGCCACCAGCGCAGTAGTCTCGCGTGTCGAACCGTTCGCTAGAGTTGGGCCAGGAGGCGATCATTGCGCCCCGCCCCACATGACACGCCGGAGAGGCAAATCCCGTTCCAGGCTGCCTCCCCGGCTCAGGAGGTCGTGCGCTCAGTGCCATTTCGCTTGATCTAGCCGTCATGTCATTCCTATCACCGGCAGCCGGAAGCGCTCGCGCCGCCGGCAGCCGTCCCGCTCCTTCTGTCCGCGTTTCTTGTGCCCGCCGGGTCTGTCCGGCGCGATCGTCTAGCAGCAAAGGATATCACCACCATGTCAGCCTTGCGTCATTCGCGCTACCTTCGTATCGGCGCTGTTTTCAGCATTCTTGTCATCCTGATTCTGACCGTCAGCGTGGCCTCGGCGGCCGTCATCTGGAATCAGGGCTTCGAAGTGAACACGAGCGGTTGGGTCCAGGGTCTAGACAATGGCAGCTACTATGGCACCATTGCTCGCGTACCGTCGGGAACCAACGGCATCCCCTCGGCTGAGGGCGTGGCCCACGCCGTCATCACCGGCACGCCCGGCGACGGCGCGCCCTTTACGCGCTTCGGCAGCTACAGCGGCGTGTGGCCTGGCGCCTGGACGGCCGAGATCGATGTCTATCTCGACCCCGCCTGGCCCGCCGGCGTCGGCTTCGATTACTCTGTCGCCGCCAGCAACTCAAGCGGCGGCTATCTGCGCGACTTCATTTTCCACGTGACCAAGGATACCTCCACCGGCAAGCTGCTGGTCGGGGCTTCCAACAACTCCAGTTTCACCCCGCGGGAAGACCTGGAGAGCATTAACCACGTCGAAGTGACCACCGCCGGCTGGTATACCCTGCGGCACGTGTTCTATAAGAGCGGCGCCCAACTGGCCGTTGATCTGAAGCTGGTCAACAGCAGCGGGACTGTGCTGTTTACCGAGACCCAAACCAACGCCGCGGACACACTGCCGGGCCTCGTTGGCGGCAACCGTTACGGCTGGTTCACTTTCGTATCCACCGGTCAGTCGCTGCCGATCGACAATTCGCGCAACTGCCTCGGCACCCAGGGCTGCGACCCCAACGTCGTGCTGGTTGTCGCCCCGACCGACGGCACAATGACGGTGCCGCCCAACGTTTGCACCGGCGGCGTGCTCAGTCTCTGGACACGCGGCTGGTCGACCTGCGATGAGAACAGCGCCGGCGCGACGGGCTACGTAGCCCTGACCGCCGGCCCGGCCACGCCGCCGGCCGGCATCGGCAGCGCCAAGTTCGTCACCGCCGGCCCGGCCAACGGCCCGGCCATCTTCAATACGTTCGAGCCGGGCCTGCCGCTGGACCACATCTTCCAACTCACCTACGATACGTATGGGGCGAGCAGCGAGCGGCCGAACTTCTTCATCAACGTTGACTACGATCTGACCGACGCCTCGCAGGCCTGGCAGGGGCGACTGGTCTGGGTGCCGTCGCTGCCTGGCTGCGCCACGCTTGTCAACAACACCTGGCAGACCCTCAACCCGCTGGCCCTGCGCGACGCGGCCTGCTGGTTCCAATCCGGCAACCCGGTCGTGGGCGGTGTGGTCGGCGCGCCCCTCTACCCGCTCAGTGGCGCGGCCGGCAGCTGGAATCAGATCATGGCCGCCTACCCCGAGGCGGGCATCCACAGCAACGTGGGCGCGATCGGCTTCAAGGTCGGCTCCGGCTCGTCGGCCATGACCGTCTATCTCGACAAGCTGGTCGTCGGCTACAACAACGGCGCGGATCGCTTCGCGACCTACGACTTCGAGCCGGGGGCGGCGCTGAGCCTCGCGGCCACTCCCAACAGCGTCTGCTCCACCAGCCAGGTCAAGATCGACTTCGCCGACGTGCCCGGCGCGTATGGCTACGAGTTCGTTGTCGATTACAACCAGACGCTGGTCGATGCCCTGGGCGCCTTCTCCCCGGCGCTGTTTGACCCCGCCCTGGGCAGCAGCCCCACGGGTTGGAACGCCAACTGCACCGGCGGACAATGCAAATTCGCCCTGACGCTACAGAATCCGGCCCCCGCCGTCAGCGGTTCGGGCACGGTGGCGACGATCAACCTGACGGCCAAGAAGGCGGGCGTGTTTGCCCTGGGCATCCACGATGTGAGGCTCACTGACGAGGACGGCGTGGCCATCTCTGTCGCCACGCCGCCGGCAGCGATCGCTGTCGATGTCTGCGGCACGGCGACGGTCAGCGGGCGCATCAGCCTGCAAGGGCGGGTGACGCCCATCGACGCGGGCACAGTGACGATTACGCCCCGCGGCGGCGGCACGCCGGTGTCGGCTCCGTTTAGTGCCGTCGATGGCACGTACTCCCTGACGGTGCTCTATCCGCCGGGCGGCACGACCTTCGTCCTGCAGGCCGCGCACCAGCTCTACCTGAGCAGCAAGAAAGACCTGGTTGTGTCCGGCGCGGCCATCACCGGCCAGAATACTCGCCTGTTGGGCGGCGACGCCAACAACAACGCCGCGGTGGAAATCACCGACCTGAGCTGCATCGGCGGCAACTTCGGCCTGACGACGACCAGCGCCCCGCCCATGGACGACTGCGGTGGTCTGGGCAGCCCGGACATCAATAAGGATGCCAAGGTCAACATCCAGGACCTCAGCCTCGCCGGCGGCAACTATGACAAGGTCGCCCCGCAGGGCTGGTAACCATGCCTTGACGGCAGCGCGGCCGTTGCGCCGCGTCTGCCCCTAACGCTACATCGCCCGGCGTCGGCCCAAACCCGACGCCGGGCACAATGGCGTCAATCAGGAGGTTTGCGCCATGTCCAGACACGTCGCTCGTTTGCTCGTTTTCGCCTTGTTACTGGTGGCGCTGGTCGCGCCCATCGGCCGCCTGGCCGCCGCGGGGCCAACAGTCACCCCCGGCACGATACCCACCGCCCAGATCAAGGGCCTGGTCAAGTTTCGCAATTTCGCCCCGCTGGCCACCGGTTTCGACGTGCAGATCGGCCCGTCGGAGGCCGTCTCGGCCAACAACGGCGGCGACGCCAACTATCCCTGGGGCGCGGTCAACGCCATCAGCTTCGCCTACAACGGCAACCAGCTGGCCGCCGGCTTTCCGACGCTCAACGGCGGCGCGCCAGGGACTGTCACCTATCCCGGCGCGCTGAGCGGCCCGCTCAACTATCTGCAGATCGAGATTGTTTGCCGCCACGCCGGGGCGACGGTCGCCCTGAAGAACGTTATGGTCGCCGGGACATCGCTGGGCGACTTCATACCGCCCACCTGTGGCGGAGCCAATGACGCCTATAGCTGGTACGTCACCGGTCTCGATCTGAGCGCCGGCTTCCAACTGACAGGGGCCATGCACCTGAGCGGCTTCGCCGGCCTGTCAGGCCAGGAGAACAGCAAGGTACTCATTCGCGTTGGCACTATTCCCGCGGCTGCTGTTGGGTTCACGCCGGCGGACAAGGCGCTGGTGTGCAATGCGACCGAGTTGCGCATCGACTTTCGTGACATGCCGGCCTTCTATGGCTACCAGTTCAAGGTACAGTACGACGACGCGCTGCTGGATGCCGTCGGCGCGTTCGACAACACCTGGTTCAACACCACAAACCAGGCCAACGTGCCCGGCGGCTGGGGCGCGTCGTGCGCCGCCGGCGTGTGCAAGTTCGCCGTCAGTAAGGTCAACCCGGCCGTCCCCATCAGCGGCTCCGGCCCAGTAGGCAAGATCACCTTCACCGCCCAGGCCGCGGGCGTCTCCACGGTCCAGTTGACGAATTTGACCATTACCGACATCGACGGCTTCAGCGTACCGGCCACCGCCCCGCTGCCGGTCGAACTGACTACCTGCGGCCGCGCTTCCGTCAGCGGCAAGGTCAGCCTGCAAGGGCGCGTTACACCCATCGATGGCGGTGAGGTCAAGGCCATCGATACCGGCGGCATCTTCCCGACCGTCACCGTTCCATTCGACGCGGCGGGCAACTACACCCTGACCAACCTGCCTGTGCTGCCCGGCGGCTCGTCCTACAAGCTGCGGGCGACCCACATCCTCTACCTCGGCAACGAGAAGACGGTGGCCCTCAGTCCCGGCGCGGCGCTGACCAACCAGAACACGCGCCTGTTGGGCGGCGACGCCGACAACAGCGGCCTCAACCCGCCCGGCACGGTCGGCGTGGACGTGGGCGACCTCAGCTGCGTGGCTGGAGCGTTCGACGGGCCGCCCGTGAGCTGCGGCCCGCTGCCCCTCAGCAGCACTGACATCAACAAGGACAACGTCACCAACATCCAGGACCTGGCCATCACCGGCGGCAACTACGCCAAGAACCCCTACCAACCCTGGTAACGACCGGCCGGCGGCTATGGCGGCTCGGCCGCGCTTGCGAGCGCGACCGGGCCGCCCTGCTGATAGTACTCATGACAAAACGCTTGCGATTGGGATTTCTGGGGCCGCTATTCGGCCTTCTCTTTGGCCTCGGCGCGGTCGGCGCGGCGGCGCAGACGGGCGCGGCCGTCGTCCGCCCCGACCCGGCGACACTGACCATCGTCGCCGGCCAGACCCAGACGATTGCCGTCGTCGTTGCCGGCGTCGCCGACCTCTACGGCATCGACGTGCGCGCCAGCTTTGACCCGGCGCTGATCGAGATCGTTGACGACGACCTGGCCCGCGATGGCGTCCAAATGACTCCCGGCGTTCTTCCCCAGCCCGACTTCGTGGCCCTCAACGCCGCCGACAACGCCGCGGGGACGCTGCGCTACGCCGCCACCCAGGTCAACCCAACCCCGCCGGCCGCCGGCGACGGCATCGTCTTCACGCTGCAAGTGCGCGGCAAGGCCGCCGGCGTGTCGCCGCTACACATCGATCTGGTGGAGATGGCCAATCGCTCCGGCGAACTGTTGAGCGTGACCACACAGGACGGGGCCATCACCGTGAGCGCGAGCGGGGCGGCGGCGACGGGCATCGCTCTGACGCCGCTGCCGGGCGACGCGCCCGGCGCGGCGGCAACAACCACCGGCCTCACCCCGACAGCAACGCTATCCGCCCTGCCCGCCACGGCCAACGCAGCGACACCGG
>JAIBAS010000217.1 GCA_019695075.1 Promineifilum sp.
AGCACTACTAGTAGTATCAGTGAGATCACTACTAGTGGAGTGATCTCTTCTCTGAGAAGCTCCTCCCTTTTTCCCTGTCCCCAGAGTAGCCCCACCACCGGAAATCGTCAAGTTTTGGCGGTTTGGGAGATTGGAGTTTTCGTTAAGGTCGTCAAGAACAGGCTGGCCGTCTGTGCCGGTTGTGGCCATGTTCGCCGTGGTTGCGCCTATATCTGGCGGTCGCGCGGGGGCTGTCGGGGTGGCCGATGGGCCCTCTTCGCCGTCCAATTGCATTTCCGGCACATTTGTCATGGGTGACAAGTTTTGGCCACTCTTGTCATGGGTGACAAATTTCTGCTTGCGATTTCTTGTCATGGGTGACAAGTTTTGCCCATTCTTGTCACCGGTGACAATTTTCTGCACGGTTACCTGCGCGCCGTTCTTGATGGCGGTGATGGTGCGCTCGCCGGGGATGGAGATCGGCTGAATGACCGGCCGGCCGGGAACGTCGACACCGGGGATGGCCACTGCCGGCGTCAGGGTCATCTTGTGTTTCTTATCACTGACGGTGAAGTGGTCGCGGATGTTGGCCAGAGCCGCCTCAACCATCTTGACGGTGATGGGGAAGCCGGCGATATAGACGTACTTGACCTGCTTGCGCTCGTAGTGGATTTCGACCGGCATCAAAAACCCGATCTCCTCCATCCACGTCATCAGCCGGTAGGCCGTGCGCCAACCGACGCCGATGTTGTCGCCCAGGTCGGCCGGCTTCATGCGCAGCCAGTGATATTGGTTGGTGAAGAGGGAACAAGTGATGAGAGCAAAGCGACTGGTTGTGTCGATGCTCTTGCTTTCACGGAAGCTTTGGTATATGATAGCAGTTGACGACATGAGATGTCCTCTTGTGTTGTCCCAGTGCTTGGGAAGCGCCTCTGGCCGGGGCGCTTTTCGTTTCTACAGGATAGACGGGGGACTGGCCGGTTCCCCGCGTTTCCCGCTTTTAAGGTGTTGCCATGACTCCCTCTAGGGGTGAAACGTCGATCCACTCAATTGGGTCGGCGTAGGTCAACTGGTATTCGGCCGTTTCATCAGTTGTTGTGATCAGCCCTTGGTTGGACATCCACAGCAGGTACTTGTCCAGCGTCGATGGGTGCATGCCCAGAAGCTTGAGGAGCTTCCAATGGGGCATACGGCCGCCGGCGATCTGGAAGGCCGTGTGGATTTTGAAGACGGCTTCGGGGACTTGGCTGAGAGGGACGGGCAGCTTAGCCTTATCCGGGTAAGTTTTACGTCTTGCCATTGTTCTCCTTGGGTTTCACAGTTCGCACATTGTAGATCGGTTTTGCTCTTTTGGCAATATGGCAATTCCAAATAATGAAAAGGCCGCCTGTTTTGTCCCAGGCGGCCTTTTTTGCTGGCGGCGTGGCGCTTAGCGAACGCCGCGCAGGCGCTGCTCTGTGGTGACGTTCAGGTAGCGCACGCCCAGCCAGACGGTAGCCAGGGGCACCACCAGAACCAGAACCGTCTTGAACAGATCCAGCCAGATGTTGGCCTCCTCCGCGTTGAGGATGCCCCTGTACACCAGGATGGCGACAATGTTGGCAGCGATGGCCGTCAGAGCGGTGATGATGAACTGCGGGTCTTTATAGTCCGGGGTCATGATTCTCTCCTTGTAGGGTGAATAGGGTGGGGGGATCCAGCGCGCCGATGGTCGCTTCGTCGCTGGCTCTACCGATGAGACGGCTCCACCGTTCTGGAGCGAAGTCGTCCTCTACAGGGTGCTCGCCGCTGAGAACAACGGCCGCGTTGCGCAGGCTGGCTTCGCCGGTGTCGCTTCCGCTCGCCCACGTCACCGGCGGCGCGCTCGACCAGGCGTTGCCGGCGGCCGCGATAGGCTGCGCGTTGGCATTGGCAATGGGCACGCCGGCCGGCGCGTGGCCCATGTGGATGATGTTGTCGCGGAAGACGGCCGGCGCGTGTGTCCCATGAGGGCCGGGTTCGATGGCGACCCCGCGCCGCGTGAGAGGGCCGCCAACCAGGGTGTTATGGGCGATGACCGTCTGGGCCTCTGGGCGCGTGCTCTTGCGGCTTGGTTCGTTGTGGACGCGCAGAAGCGTGGCGCAGTTGGCCACGACGTTGCCGTGGAGGCGCGTGCCCCGCGTCGCCGGATAACGCTGCCCCCGGCGCGGGCGGTCGGCGACGGTGATACCGTCGGGCCGTAGGCCCTTGACGGCTTTGGGCCTGGCCGTCAGGTAGATGAAGTTGTCGGTGACGGCCGTGCGTGGGCTGTTGCTGATGGCGATCCCCGGCCCGGCGTTATCGAAGAGCGTGTTCTCCTGGAGGATGGTGTCCTTCGCCCCCTGGCGCACCTGGATGCCGGCCCCGGCGTTCTTAGCGATGGTGCAGCCGGCGATCATGACGCCGTAGCCGAAGGTCAGTTCGATGCCGTGGCCGAGTAGTGTAGGATTGAGCCGGGCCGCCCGGCCGGAGCCGGTGATGGTGCAGTTCACGATCGTCGCGTTTCGGCCCAGGTTCTTGCCGAATAGCCGGATGCCGCTGCGGGCGGAGTCGTGGACGCGGCAGTTCTTGATCAGAATGTCAGCCGCCGCTCCCCGCAGCCCGATCCCGTGCGCCGGCGCGTTGTTGACAGTGAAGCCGGTGATCACCGTGCGCGGTGCTTCGATGCTAAGAACGGCCGGGGCGTAGCGCGTGTCGCGCCCGTCCCACTCCCCGTTGAGGACCGTTTCATCCGGCTCGGCCGTCTCCCACTCCGTGTCGGCGGCCGTGATGCGCGTCGTGCCGCAGTAGGTCCCGCGATGGACAACCACGCGGTCACCCGGTCGCGCCGCCTTTGCTGCCCGTTGGAGTGTCCGCCACGGCCGCGCTTCGCTGCCCGGGTGGCGGTCGTCGCCGGCGAGCGCGCTGACGTGGACGATCATCGCGCGCTGCCCGGCGGTTTCTTGGCCAGTGTCGCCGTTGCCAGGGCGACGACCAGCGCCCCCAGCATGATCGTATACATGCTGAGGCTGCTGCCGCCCAGGATGTAACTCCGGGCGTCGTAGACGGCCACCAGGAAGATGCCCACGGCGATGATGAGGGCCACCTGGTAGGCCATTTGCGACAGGGGCGTGCTCCGGTCGAGCCTCTGCTCTATCTCCTGCCGGTCGCTGCGGGTGACCAGCTTGCGAACGTCGCCGGCGATGAGGGTGATCAGGGCCGACGTCTCCGCCTGCTGGCTCTTGAGTTGTTCCACGGCCGCGTTCAGGGCGCGAAAGTCCTTCAGCAGACCCGGCTCCTGGCGGATAAGGTTGCCGTAGATGGTCGCCCGCAGCTCGGCGACGTCGGCGACGATTTGCAGGTTTTCCTCGTCGCTCATGCCGGTTCCTCCTGAGTCGCCGCCGCGCCGGCTTCATCGGCCGGCTGTTGCAGCAGCAGGGTCGCCGTGGCGATGAGCTGACCCAGTTGCTGGTGGCCAGCGAAGTTGAGGGTCAGGCTGGTGGTCGGCGCGGTGATGACTTGCAGCAGTTGGCCCAGGAGCCAACGCGGCGTCGGGATGAGGTCATTGGGCGTCATATAACTGTTTCCTTGTCGTTGGTGATCGCTTCCGCATAGTAGCGCGCTACCTTCGCCAACGGCCGGTCACCGGTGGCGGAGAAGAACGCCAATTCGATTGTAGCCGGGCTGGTCTTGCGTTTTACGAGCCGTTGCACGGCCGTCGCCAGTTCGGGATGTTCGGCTGGCAGCCGGCGCGCCGCCCAGGCGCGCAGTTGGGGGCGAATGGCCTGGAGCGCGTCGGGAACGGTCGGGCTTTGCGGGTGCGCGGGCATGGTCGTGGCTAGGGGTTGGGCAGACCCGCCTCTCTCGCTGCCGGGCTTCTCTTCACCAAAAACCATCGCTCATCCGCCTCGCCGGGCCAGGCGCTCTTCCAACTCAGCGATGCGGCTGTGCAGCTGCCAGATCGCGCCGGTCAGCAGGCGGGTCAGAGCCGTCTGATTGACCAGCGTACCTTCGACGATGCCGGCCGCTTCCAGGTCATCCCGGTTGTAGCTCACGAAGTCGTCGAAGCGGTTGCGGATCACGGCCGCCGGGTTCAGCTCGTAGCTGAGGGTTCGCAACAGCGCCGCGTCGTCGTGATCGTCGAATAGGAAAACGCCGGCGGTCGAGTCGGAGTAGATGTCGCCGTTGTGTTTGACGATCACGCGGCTCGCGCCGTGGTTGTTGACGCTCAGGAGGTTTCCTGTCGTCAGGGCCGTTACGTTCGTGCCGGACTTGATGGCCCCGTCGAGAATCACCGCGGCCGTGTTGATCCCAGTCGTGGCCGTCGTCACCGCACCGAAGATGTGAGCGCCGACGTACCCCTCGCCATAGCCGCGGACGCTGAGGCCGCCGGCCGTGGCGCTGTACTTGATGAGCGCCCCGTAGGCGGCCGTGTTGGCGATGGCCCCGGTCATGCCGTGGTTGACGTCGCCGGTGTCGAGCAGGACGATGGCTTCATAGTCATGAGCGCCGCCCAGGTCGGAGATGAACTGGCCGCGGTTGGCCGTGTCGCCCTGCGTCCAACCGGCCATGACGCCTTTGCTGATATAGAGGCTGGGGCCGGCCGATACGTGACGAGCGGCAGAGATGCCAACCGTGCCGGCGGTTATGCTAATAGTGCCGTCGTAAGGAGCCGTGTATATCTCATCGACCGTCATGGCTATCTGCGCCGCGCGCCGGGGCGGGTCGATCATGCTGGTCAGGTACCAGTTTTGCTGGCGGTAGGCGTTGCCGTCGGGCATGATCGCGGCGTCTATCGCCCCCAGGCCGCTAAAGGTGATGGATGTCTGTGGCGTGGGGTCGGACACAACGCCGATGGTCAGCCCGCTTGTATCGAGCGTGACCATGCCTGCCCCGGCCTTCAACTGGCCATTGGCGTTGATTGATATTTGCGGTGTGCCGGCGCTGTTGTAGGTCTCAAATCGCCCGGCGTTGTTAGCGTCGCGCCACAGTTTCCAGCCGCTCTTCGGGCTGGCAAACGACGCGCCCGCGCCCGTGCCCTGCCAGATACCCCCGCCCGGGCCAATCGTCATCGGCCCGGCGAAGTAAGCCTCTCCCTCGCTGTCGAAGTGCATCATCGACGCGCCGGACTTGGCGCGAATGGTCAGACTGTTGTCATACCACTCGATGCGCGGGGCCACGCCGGAGATGCCGCCGACGCGCCAGGTGTACTGCGCACCTTCCAGCCCAGCCCAGAAGCCGCTGCCGCCGGTGCGCGCTCCGGTCGGCAGAACAGTTCCCATGGCGATGTGGGCCTGCGCCGCGTCGAGTTGAATCTTGGCCCCGTCCGTGCCGTTGCGCAGCGTCAGCGCGGCCCCGTCGTAGAGCAGATTGCTCCCCGCCGGGTCGCCGATGCGCAGCTTGTAGACCCCGTTGTCGTTGCCCGCCCAGAAGCCAATACCGGTGGTCGGCGATGTTGGCAGCGGATTGCCCACGGCGATGCTGGGCACGGCCGGGTCGAGCTTAATGGTTGGCGTCCGGTTCAGCGCCTCATAGCGCCAGTTAAAGAGAATCTGGATCGCGCCCCAGTCGGCGCCGGCGTCGATGTTGCTGAACGGGATGGTTACGAAACTGCCGTTGGCCGCGTTGTGGGGGATGGAGAAACGGTCCACCACCACTTCGTCGCTGACCGCCGTTCCGCCGTTAAACAGCTGCGCGTACAGCGTCACGTCGTCGCCCGTCGACGTGCCTTCATGGGCGACGAACGCCTTCAGGACGGCGACCTTCGTATTCGTCGGGTAGGCGGCGAAGCCCATCTTGAGCGCCGCGTACTGCGCCAGGTTGTTGGAGACGTAGGTAGCGTCCGGCTGCCCGGTGCTGGGGTTATTGGCCACGTAGGTGTAGGCCGCTGACGCGCCGCTGGATTTGCGGATGTTGTTCGTGGCCACGTCGGCCGACGGCATCTTCGACGTGACCGCGCCGGTTGGGTTCACCTGCGTGTCCAACGTCATCGCGTGCAGCCGGATGCGCAGCCCGT
>JAIBAS010000080.1 GCA_019695075.1 Promineifilum sp.
ATTTGAGCGAGCATTGTATGATATGTGCGGATGACAGTCATGGCTTTACCTGTTTGGTGAGATTGTCACTTTCAACTGTAACAGGTTCTTTGGCTGTCATCCTCCTTTTTGTGTCAGGTAGCTAGTTCAGTGTTCAGTGTCCAGTGGTCAGTGTCCAGTGGTCGGTAGACAGAGGTTCAGGAGAATGCATTATTGATCGTCGTTGGCTGCTTCTATGATGAAGTATTCGACCAAGGGTTCTCGAAGGGCGGTGGGATTACAGAACGCGGCTGACCGAGTCATCACCCCACCGAGTAACCGACCGATCTCTTCGCAGGCTGCGATCAGCGGGCGACCATCACTGGCGGCAACATAGCCACAATCAATGGCGATTTCCAGCCAGTGTTGTGCCTCGTACTGTTCAGCATCAGCGTCTGTCAGTTTGCTGAGAAAGTGCCTTTCGTAGCTCCTTTTGCCCCAGGCCTCAGCAATATTCGCCCCAATCGCTCTGGAAGCGCGACGCAACTGATCGGTCAGTGAATAGGTCTCCTCCTTTGGGAACCGCTTCGACAAGTGAAACACCTCACCCGCAAGTCGCCTCGATTTCTGATACACGACCAACTCGCGGAAGTTCCTTGCGTAGGGCAAGCTCTCCGTCATTGCATCCCCCACATCAAAGACAGTTTTTCATCATAAGTTCTACAATACCCCTATCCACTGGACACTGGACACTGGACACTGGACACTGGACACTGAGAACTACGCATACCTCCCCAAAATCCGCCTCGCCACGGCGCGCTTATGGACTTCGTCGGGGCCGTCGTAGATGCGCGCGGCGCGCTCGTGGCGATACCAGAAGGCCAGCGGCGTCTCGTCGGTCATGCCCATCGCGCCATGCACCTGAATGGCCCGGTCGAGCACGTCCTGGAGCACTTTGGCCACGTGGAACTTGATCAGCGAGATGCTGTCGCGGGCGGCGTGGGCGCCGTCGCGGTCGATCTGCTGCGCCGTCTGCAAGACCAGCAGCCGCGCCGCGTCGATCTCCGCGCGGCTCTCGGCCACCCACGTCTGCACCTGGCCCATTTCCGCCAGCGGCCGGCCGGGCGCGATCTCGCGCAGCGCCGCCTGCCGGCACATCAAGTCGAAGGCGCGTTGGCAGATGCCGATCCAGCGCATGCAGTGGTGGATGCGGCCCGGCCCCAGCCGCTGTTGGGCGATGACGAAGCCCATGCCCTCCGCGCCCAGCCGGTTGCTCTGGGGCACGCGGCAGCCGTCGTAGCGGATCTCGGCGTGGCTGGCCCAGCCCTGGCCGCGCTCGCCCATGACCGACGTGTTCTGCACGATCTGGAAGCCGGGCGTGTCCGTGGGCACGATGATCATGCTGGCCCGCTGGTGCTTGGGCGCGGCGGCGTCGGTCACGGCCATGACGATGGCGAAGGCCGCGCCGTCGCCGCCGGTGGTGAACCACTTGTGGCCGTCGATGACGTAGTCGTCGCCGTCCTTCGTCGCCGTGGTGCTCAGCCAGGTGGGGTTGGAGCCGGCGTTCTCCGGTTCGGTCATGGAGAAGCAACTGCGGATGTCGCCGTCGAGCAGCAGGCGTAGGAAGCGCTCCTGCTGGGCCGGCGTGCCATACTCGATGAGGATCTCCATGTTGCCCGCGTCGGGGGCCTGGCAGTTCAGGGTGTAGTGGCCCAGGATCGTCCGGCCCAACACCTCGCTCACCAGCCCGTGCTCAAAGAGCGACAGGCCCATGCCGCCATGTTCGGCGGGGATTTGCGGTAGCCAGAAGCCGAGCGATTTGGCCAGTTGGCGCTTGGCCGCCAGCGCGGGCAGCAGCGTGTCGAAGTCGTGGTCGAGGAAGGGGCGCTCCAGCGGCAGCAGTTCCTCGCGGACAAATTCATCCAGCGCGCGCAGTAGTGGGCGCACCTCGGCCGTCTGCGGTTCAAACAACATGGCTCACCCACCTCCCGGGCAATGCCCAACACGCCCGCCGGCGCGGGCGCGGGTCTATCGTCACCGGCGGCCCGGCTAGGACGCGGTCGTGAAGGCGTCGACGGCCGAATCGATGTCGTTGTAGATGTGGAGGAAGGCGCTGAAGCCGGTCATCTCCAGCGACTTGCGCACGCGCGGCTGGGGATTGACCAGCGTGCAGCACGTCTCGAAGCCCTCTTCCTCCACGTCCGAAGCGATGGCGTGGAAGGCGCTCCAGCCGAGGTCGGGGTTGGGCGGTTCATCGCCGCGCATCAGCAGCGCCGCGCTATGCAGCGCCACCAGGCCGGAACTGGACAGAAAAGAAACGTCCGACAGGTCAATGACCAGCTGGCGTGCGCCCTGGGCATAGAGCTTGCGGACGTGGTCGATGACATCCAGGTAATTCGAGGCATCGAGTTCGCCGTGCAGGGCCATCACTGATACCGGAATGGGGTCGGTCGTCTGGTGACTTGTTATTTCCATGGTGATCCTGTTGAACGATGCGGATGTTGAACTTCCAAGACGAAGGGACGAACAATACTATAATTTTAGCGTAGAGATGGTACTTCGGCATCTTTGCCATCGAGGCCTCGCTGCCTGGGAGAGTGCCGCGACTTCTCCGGATTGACGCACTAATTCAGTATGCTAGAATGAAATGAATATCTTTGCCACTCTCCCACCGGTGCTCCAATGAAGGCACGATCGCGTCTCATCTATTGGCTGTTTGTATTGCTGTTGGCCCTATTTTCCGGCTACATCATCCTGAATGCCACGGCTCAGTACGGGGTTGGTCTAAGTGAAGACTCGGTCGTCTATATCGCTGCGGCCGAGAACCTGGCCGCCGGCAACGGCTATCTGAGTAACGACAGCACGCCGATCACCCTGTGGCCGCCGCTCTATCCGGCGATGATGGCTTTTTTCGTTCGCTTCTTCGACGTGGATGTTCTGGTTGTCGCGCGGGTGCTCAATGTGGCCCTGGCAGTGCTTGTTGTTGGGTTGACAGGCGTGTACGCGCGCCAGCTGGGTCTGGGGTCGATTCCCGCGCTCGGCGCGGTGGCTATGACTACGTGGGCGTATCCGCTGCTGGCGGTGCGGATCATGGCCTGGACGGAGCCGCTTTTCATCTTCCTCGTGCTTCTGGCGCTTGTGGCTCTTACCCACTTCCTGACCCGGCAGAGCCTCTGGGCCTTGGCCCTCTTTGCCATCGCCGCGGCGCTGGCGGGGGCGACGCGGTTCATCGGCGTCGTGCTGATTCCCGTCGGTGTGATAGTCTTCCTGTTCGCGTCGAAGTATCGTTGGCCGGCCCGCCTGGCCACAGCCGCGGTCCTGGCCCTCAGTATCTTCCTGCCCGTTGCGCTTGTGCTTGCCCGCAACTGGCGCGTCACCGGCTCACTGATGGGGCCAAGACACCCGCCCACCATCCTGCTAATTGACAGTGTTCAGGCAACGGCGAACACAATGGCTGGGTGGTTCCTGCCCTCTTCTTTCACGGATAGAGGTTTCGTTGTCTTGGTCGGCGTCCTGTTGTTGCAATTGGTCGGCGCAGCGATCATCCTGACGGTGGCAAGTCGCCAGGAGCGGGCGGACAGGACACTTCACCGCTATGCTCCGGCTGTGCTCTTCATCCTTTTCTATATTACCCTTCTTCTCGTGTCCTCGGCCACGACGACCGTGGATATTATCAGCGATCGTCTCATGATACCGGTTTTCGTGCCCCTGATGTTGATTGTCTTTGGCAGCGTCTCGATCATCCTGAACGCGCTGGCCAAACACTTCGGGCATACAACCGTCCATCTGGCGGCGTCCATCGTGCTGCTGCTGTTGCTGGCCTGGCCTCTGCGGGTGGGTGTGTTGGGCATGCGCCACTGGCACAACAATGGCGAGGGGTTCTCGGCCGCTGTTTGGGAAAAGAATGAGACGCTTCGATACCTGAAAGACAACCCCTCGGTGCTCGATGAGCGCGTTATCTACTCCAACTATCATAGTCTCATCTACACTCATTTTCGCAAGCCAGTCAACGTCCTACCCTACCATTATTATGTCGGCTCAACACGCGAACTGCGAACAACCGAGTCCTTGCGCGGCAAGTGGCCCTCGGGCGAAGCAATCGTCATCTGGTTCAATTGGGCTGAATGGAAGACCTACCTGTTTCGGCCGGATGAGTTAGGCGCCATCAGCCACATGACCGAGATCGTCGTCACGGCCGATGGTTCCATTTGGGAAGCCTCTCCCTTGCCGCCGAACACGCAGTAAGCAGGGCATAGCCGCCTCAGCCCGCGTTGGGCATCATAGGCGGCTCACGGACAGGCGGCTAGAGTTGCGCCTGGCCAGATCGATGTTATCTTTTGCCTATCCAAAGTGCGAATCCAATCTGGAATCCCCATACACTAGCCCTTCCTCGCCCGAAGCCGGCACGCCTTTGGGCGACGGAGCAAGTAACACACAAGGAGTGATCGATGTCCAAGGCAAAACTGACTGCGGCAGAGTGGGAATTGGTGAAGGACGCGCCCTACTGGGTCGAGCAGGCCCTGGCCGCGGCCGAGAAGCAGGCCACGCCGGCCGTCGCCAAGAAGGAAGAGCAGGCCGTCGAGGCCGTGCGCCAGGGCTACAAGACGACCAACGCCCTGGTGCGCGACATCATGGCTGACCAGAGTGAGCGCGCGGCGGCCATCGCCAAGGCCAGCAAGGCCGACGCCGACGTGGCCCTCGGCCGCATCGCCGCCATCGTCGAGAGCAAGCTCGGCGGCGACGACCTCGACGCGCTGAACGACTTCCTGTTGGAGGTCGGCGAGCGCGTCGCCGGCGCGGCCAAGGAGAACGTCCTCGGCCTGGGCGAAGAGGTCAGCAAGAAGGAGGCGGCGACGCTGAAGGAACTGGCCGTCGTGCTGCGGGCGACGGACGCGCAGAAGAAGGCCCGCAAAGAGCAGGCCCAGGCAACGCAGGTCCAGGCCTCCCAGGCGGCCCAGGCAACCCACGCCCGCGAGGAAGCCGCGGCGAAGGCCCGCCAGGAAGCCCAGGCCAGGCACGAGGCGGAGGCTAAGGCCAAGCAGGAGGCTGAGGCCAAGGCGCGGCAGGAAGCCGACGCCAAGGCCAAGCAAGAGGCCCAGGCGCGCCTGGAGAAGGCCCGCGAGGAGGCCGAAGAGCGCCAGCAGAAGCTGGAGGCCGAGCGGCGCTTGGAGAAAGCGCGCGAGGAAGCCGAGGCCCGTCAGAAGGAAGCCCAGGCCAAGCGCGAAGCCGCCAAGGCCGAAGAGGAGCGCGCCGCGGCCGAAGCCGCCGCGGCCAAGGAGGCCGCCGCCAAGGAAGCCGCCGCCGCGCCGCGCTTCACGGAGTTCATCGCCGAGCACACCGTCGTCGCCGGCGAAAACCTGAGCTTCATCTCCCAGAAGTACTACGGCCACCAGGGCAACTTCCGCCTGATCTATGAGGCCAACAAGGACGTGATCGGCGACAACATGAGCCTGATCCGGCCGGGGCAGAAGTTGCGGATTCCGAAGCTGTAGGATCGTGGCGTAGACGCTGCGTATAGAACAGCGCCGCGGCCTGATATGGGCCGCGGCGCTGTTTGTTTTGGAAGCTCCCTGCCCTTTACGCCCAACTGTCGCCCATCGCCCACACCTCCCCCGCCACCGCCGCGGCCCCGCCCTCGGCAAAGAGGGCCACACCCAACGCCTCCGGCGCGTCCGGGTAGATGCGCCCCGACAGCACGGCGCGGTCATCGACAAACACCTCCACCACCGACCGGTCGAGGAAGACGCGCAACCGCACCGGGCCGGCGGGCAGCGGCGCGGCGGCGGCGACGGCCCGCCCCGGGCCGACGGCCCACGGCCGGCGCAGCGTCACCGTCCCCGCGGCCACGTCGCCCACCACCGCGGCCACGTCGCCGGGAAAACCGGCCTCGGTCAGGCGCAGGCCAAAGGCCGTCGCTCCGGCCGGATCGAAGGTGACGTCGATCTCCAGGCCGCCGCCGCGCACCCCCGCCAGCGGGTTGGCGTCGCCGGGGCGCAACGTCCGCGGTTGCACGTGGAAA
>JAIBAS010000320.1 GCA_019695075.1 Promineifilum sp.
GACGACGGTGGCCTCGGCCCGCGCCAGCGGCCCGTCGAGCGTGCAGCCGGCTGCCAGGGCGTGGCCGCCGCCGCCCAGTTGGACGGCCACCTCGGCCACGTTATAGGGCGGCACGGCGCGCATGCCCACGCGGACGCTCTCGTTGGGCATCTCACTGAGCACCGCGCCGACAGCCACGCCTTCCACGTCGGCCAGGAAGTTGACCAGCCCGGAGCTACTGGGGCTGCCATCCACGCCCATGCGGCGCATCTCGTCGCGGGCGATGCTCGTCCACAGCAGACCGTCCTCGAACTTCATCCGCCCCAGGCCCAGGCCCCACATCTGCGCCGTGGCCAGCGGCCGGCGGTGGAGCGCGCGCAGGCTGATGTCGGCGATGTCCGCGCCGCAATCGACAAGGTCGGCGGCGGCGCGCAGCGTAGCCGCGGTGACGTTGGTCGTGCGGAAGCCCATCGTGTCGGTGACGATGCCCGTCAGCAGGCTATCGGCGATGCCGCGGGTCAGCGTCGCGCCGATGTCGGCCAGGAAGCGGCAGAGGATTTCGGCCGTGGAACTGGCCGCCGGTTCGACGATGTTGAACGCGCCGAAGCGGGTGTTGGTGATGTGGTGGTCGATGTTGGCCAGCGTCGGCTTCGGCTCCGGCAGACAGGCGTAGGCCCAGCCCATGCGCGACTCGTCGGCGCAATCGACGGCGACGACGAGGTCGTAGTTGGCATCCGGGTTGGGCGCGCGGCGCACGTCGCCGGCCAGCGGCAGGTAGTGGAAGCGCTGCGGCACGCTGTCGTCGCAGGCCAACGTAACGCGCTTGCCGAGCTGCTGCAACGCCTGGCCTGTGGCGGTCAGCGAGCCGATGGCGTCGCCATCGGGGTCAATGTGGGCAATGACCAGCACGCGGTTGGCTTTTTCGACGGCGAACTGGATCATTGGCTTCCCCTGTCGGCCGGCCTACTCTTCTTCGTCGCCGGCGTCGGCCGATGACAGATCGCCGGCCGGCGTCGCCGCGGCCATCAACGCCGCCGACGCCGCTACGGCCTCTTCCGGCTTGATGTCCAGTTCGTCGAGCAGCTCATCGACCTCTTCGACGTAGCGCAGGCGCGGGTCCCACTCAAAGCGCAATATCGGCGCGCTGCGCAGGTCAAGGCTCTGGGCCAGTTCGCGCCGTAGAAAGCCGGCGGCGCTCTGTAGGCCGGCCATGACTTCCTCGCGGCGGCTGTCGTCGCCCAGCGCGTTGACGTAGGCCGTGGCGTACTGCAACTCGCGATCGATCTGCACCTCAGTGATCGTCACGCCGGCCAGGCGCGGATCATTGACCTCGCGCAGGAACATCTCGCTGAGGAGTTGTTGGATGAGTTCGGCCGTGCGCTCCTGTCTTATCTTGCTCATGACTACGCCTCAACGCGCTGGGAAACGAAGAACTCGATGATGTCGCCCGGCTGGAAGTCGTCGAAGCCGTCCAGACTGACGCCGAACTCGAAGCCCGCCTTCACCTCGCGCACGTTCTCCTGCAAGTGCTTCAGGCTGCTAATCGTGCCGCTGTGGAGCAGGCGGCTGTTGCGGACGACGCGGGCCTTGGCGTTGCGCCGCCCCTCGCCCGTGCGCATATAGCTGCCGGCGATGTTACCCACGCCGCGAATCCTGAACACCTGGCGCACTTCGGCCCGGCCGATGACCACTTCCTCGAACGTCGGGGCCAACATGCCCTTCATGGCCTTCTCGACGTCCTCGATCAGCTTGTAGATGATCGTGTAGGTGCGGATCTGCACCTCTTCGACGGCGGCGGCGTTGCGGGCGATGGGGTCGGCATCGACGTTGAAGCCCAGGATGATCGCCCCGGAGGCCGCGGCCAGCATCACGTCACTCTCGGTGATGGGGCCGGTGGCCGCGCGCAAGATGTCCAACTCGACCTCGCCGCCGTTCAGCCGCTCCAGCGAAGTGACGATCGGCTCCAGCGAGCCTTGCACGTCGGCCTTGACGATCAGATTGAGCGTCTTGGCCTCGCCCTCGACCAGGCGGGCGAAGAACTCGTCCAGCGTCGGGCCACGGCCGCGGCTGGTGGGCGTCACGCGGGCGGCCTCGCGCTCCTCTTCGATGATGCGGCGGGCGGTTTTCTCGCTGTCCACGACGCGGAACTGCTCGCCTGCTTCGGGGATACCGTCCAGGCCGGACACGGACACGGGCGTCGATGGGCCGGCTTCCTTGATGCGCTTGCCGGTGTAGTCATACATGGCCTTGATGCGGCCGTGGTGCTCGCCGACGAGCATGGTATCGCCCAGGCGCAACGTGCCGTTCTGGACGAGAGCGGTGGCCATGATGCCCTTGCCGCGCTCGATCTTGGCTTCCAGCACCGTGCCCGCGGCGGGGGCGGTCGGGTTGGCGCGGGGGTCGGCCTCCTCGGCCACCAACAGCACCGCCTCCAACAGGTCGTCAATGCCCAGCTTCTCGCGCGCGGAGACGGGAATGACCATCGTGTCGCCGTCCCAGTCGTCGGGCACCAGGCCCATCTCGCTGAGTTGCTGCTTAACGCGGTCGGGACGCGCGCCGGGCAGGTCGATCTTGTTCAGGGCAACGACGATGGGCACGTGGGCAGCGCGGGCGTGGTCAACGGCCTCGCGCGTCTGCGGCATGACGCCGTCGTCGGCAGCCACAACCAGGATGGCGATGTCGGTCGCCTGCGCCCCGCGGGCGCGCATGGCCGTGAAGGCCTCGTGGCCGGGCGTGTCCAGGAAGGTCACCAGCCGGCCATCCTTGACGGTCTGATACGCGCCGATGTGCTGGGTGATGCCGCCCGCCTCGCCGGCGGTGACGTTGGTCTGGCGCACCACGTCCAGCAGCGAGGTTTTGCCGTGGTCAACGTGGCCGAGCATCGTGACAATGGGCGGCCGCGGCTGAAGGTCGCTGCTGCGCTCGTCGGCCAGCACCTTGCGCCAGCCGACCTTTTCCTCTTCGGCGGCCGGCTCGGCGGCGGCCTCTTCATGGGCGACGACGTCGTAGCCCATTTCGCCGGCGACGATGGCCGCAGTCTCAAAGTCGATCTGCTGGTTGATGTTGGCCATGATGCCATTGGCCATCAACTCCTTGATGACGTTGATCGGACTGACGTTCATCAAAGTCGCCAGTTCGCGCACGGTCACGAAGGCCGGAATCTCGATTAGTGTTCTTGTCTCTGCCATACCTTACTGCCTTTCCGCAAAAAACTGCCCGCTCATGATTCGGCCTGGACCGGCATTGGTCGCCGCGGGTCGGCGGCGATGGCCGCCAGTTCCGCCTCGGTCACCTGCGCGTTCAACGCCTGATTCAGTATCGCCGCGTGCCGGATGACGCGCTCCCAGCACGCCGGCTGATCACACAGATAAGCCCCGCGACCGTTGCGCTTGCCGGTCGGGTCGATCAGGACACCGCTGTCGGCCGTGCGCACCACGCGCGTCAGGCGGCGCTTGTCCACCTGCCGCCGGCAGACGATGCACGTCCGCTGGGGCACGTGGCGCTGGCGTGGCGGTTGTCCTGATCCCTTGCCGGTCATGCTCTAGATTTCCAGGTCTTCGTCTTCCCAGCCCGGGTGCTTACCACCCTTGCGCTTGCGGTCGACGACCACTTGATTCAGTTCCTCATTATAGACCAACGGCTGGCCCTTGCGCTTCTTGCGCTTGGCCTCTTCCTCGGCCGACTCCTCGGCGGCGGGCCGCACGACGACGACGGCCGGCTTCTTCTTCGGCTCCGGCTTGGCCGGGGCCTCTTCCTTGACGAAGATGGCCGCCGACAGGTCGTCGATGGGCGTCAGCGTCTCCTCGACTTCCGGCTCGACCTCATCTATATCCAGCACGCCGGCGATCTCCATCCGGTCGAGCGTCTCGTCGTCGAAGACCATCTCCTCCTCTTCCTCCGGGAGGACGATGTCGGGCACGGCTGTGACCATGTCCTCGACCTGCACGACGCGGTCGATCACCGGCAGCGACTCGACCTCGAGCACTTCCTCGACGATCTCCTCCGGCATGGCCGGCGTGATCTCGTCGAGCAACTCGGCGGGAGCCGTCTCGGCGGCTTCGGCCGCGGCGACAGCGTCGATCTGCGCCGATTGATAGGCGGCCAGCGTTTCCTTGACCGTCTCCAACGCCTTCTCGCCTAGGCCGCGCAACTTCAGGAAGTAGTCGTCGCCCATCTCCAGGATGTAGATCAGGTCGCCGACGGTGTTGACGTTTGTATCCAGCAGCAGGTTGTGGATGCGGCCGGGCAGGTCGAGCACGTCCAACGGCTGTTCCCAGGCCGTCCCCGGCACACGCTTGCGCAACTCGGCGCGCTGCTTGCGCACGACGTCGTACTCCTGCGCCCGCTGGGCCATGATGCGCCCCTCGACGTTGGCCACCAGCCGGTCGAGCGTCTGGTAGTCCTCGGCGGTGATGGGCCGGCCGGTCTGCTTCTTGTCCAAAATGTTGCGCACCTGGTTCATCAGCGTCGCGTCCTTGGCGATGCGCGGATCGACGGATGGATGATCCAGATTGTTGAGCGCCTCGGAGGCCGCCTCGGTCAGGTTCTTGATGTCGATGCGCCAGCCGGTCAGCTTAGCCGCCAGGCGGGCGTTCTGTCCCTCGCGGCCGATGGCCAACGAGAGCTGGTCGTCGGGCACGATGACTACGGCCGTCTTGCCTTCTTCCGGGTGCTCCTCCAGGAAGACGTGGGAGACGCGCGCCGGGCTGAGGGCCTTGGCGATGAAGACGCGCTGGTCGCCGTCCCATTCGATGACGTCGATCTTCTCGTCGTTCAACTCGCGGACGATGCTCTGGATACGAACGCCGCGCATGCCGACGCACGCGCCGACGGGATCCACGCCGTGCTGCAACGCCTGGACGGCGACCTTGGAGCGCTGGCCCGCCTCGCGGGCGATGCTCTTGATCTCCACCTGGCCGTTGTAGATCTCCGGCACTTCCAGTTCCAGCAACCGGCGCAGTAGGTTGCGGTGGTTGCGGCTGACGACGATCTGCGGGCCGCGGCTGGTACGGCGCACTTCGAGCACGTAGACGCGAATCTTGTCGTGGGCGCGGTAGCGCTCGCCCTGCACCTGCTGGCTCTTGGGCAGCATGGCCTCGGTGCGACCCAGGCCGATGGTGATGTGCTGGCCGCTGATGCTCTGGACAGTGCCGTTAACCAGCTCGCCCTCGCGGCCGCTGAAGTCCTCGAAGAGGTGCTCGCGCTCGGCCTCGCGGACGCGCTGGAGCAAGACCTGCTTGGCCGTCTGCGCGGCGATGCGACCGAAGCTCTCCGTGGTGCTGTCGATCATGACCACGTCGCCCAGTTCGGCGGTGGTGTGGCCTTCTTTGCGCGCCGCGGTCAGCGTGACCTCGGTGCGGTTGTCCAACACATCATCAACGACCTCTTTCTCGGTGAAGATCGTCGGTTCGCCGGTGCGTGGGTCGATTTCCACCGTGACGTGCTGGTTGCTGCTCAGGTTCGCGTCGCGCCGGTAGGCGGAAACAAGGGCCGTCTTCAGGGCTTCGAAGACGTCCTCTTTGGGCAGACCCCGGGACTCACAGATTTCGTTGAACGCCAGAATAAATTCGCTTTTCATGGAACTCGTTCCATCACCCTATTCAGTTTTTGTCCGCAATACACGCGCTGCCTGCAGTCGGGGGAGGCAAGAAACAAAAAAAGTGGGGGTGCCCACTTTTCCGTCACTCGCTCGCCCGCAGACTGTAGTGAGGGGAGTATAGCACGATGGCCGCAAAGTGACAAGGGGAAGGGAACTAGGGGCTAGGAGGTCAGGTTCCAGGTTCCAGGGGAAGAGCGTTCTTCCCTAGCCCCTAGCCCCTAGCCCCTAATATCAGGCCAGCAGTGCGTCCAGGTCGGCGGCCACCTCGGCCAGCGATAGGTAGCGGCGATAGGCGCGGGGGAAGTCAGCGTCGCGGGTCATGTCCGTGGGCACGGCCAGGACGCGCGCGCCGGCCGCGGCCGCCGCCGCGCAGCCGATGGGCGTGTCCT
>JAIBAS010000497.1 GCA_019695075.1 Promineifilum sp.
CGCCGCGCTGCTGGCCGATCTGCGCGCCCACGCCGTGACCGTTGTGGCCACGGCCGCGGCCGGCGGCGTACCCCTGCCGCGTCTGGCCCGACCGACCGGCCCCGTCGCCGTACTGATGGGCAACGAGGCCGAAGGGTTGCCGGCGGCTATTGCCGCGGCCGTGGACGCCAACGTGACCATCCCGATGGCCGCCGGCGTGGACTCCTACTCGGTCAATGCCGCCGCGGCGATTGTTCTCTATCACCTCCGGCAAGAGGCGTCGGCTTAAGATCGGGCGGCTGGGCACTTCGCCGATTCCTTATTGCCTATGCCCCAAACCACCCCTCTGTGCGGTCTCAAAGAGAATTATTAACCCTGCTTCTCTGAGACATTCGTCATGGCCTATTGACAAGCGAATCACGGCCATTATACTGAATCCTACTTGCGTTCACGTGCCAGTGAACCATAGCCAAATCGATAGCGGAAGTCTCGTCACCGATGGCGGCAGCAGGATAACCCGCCGACGCCTCAAGAAGTGCAAGGCATGATGGCTTTGAGCGTTTGTCTCTTCGGCCGATTTGCCGCGGAGACAGACAGACAGCCGGTTATTTCCCTGAGCGGCGCCAAAGTGCAGGAGCTTTTCAGCTACCTGCTGCTGCACCGCACAAGGCCCCACCGGCGTGAAGCCCTGACGACCCTCCTCTGGCCGGATGTGCCCGACGTCCAGTCGAAGCGCTACCTGCGCAAGACGGTCTGGCAACTCCAGTCGGCCCTGGCGCAGCTGACGCCGCCCGGCGCGCCGCCCATCCTCCACGCCGACCCCGACTGGCTTCAGGTGAACGGCGAGGCGGATGTCTGGCTCGACGTGGCCCAGTTTGAGTGTGCCTACCGGCTGGCCGAGGACACCGCCGGCGAAGAGATGGAGCCAACGACGGCCGCGCGCGTGGAAGCCGCGGTCGAACTCTACCGCGGCGACCTGCTGGAAGGCTGGTATCAGGAGTGGGTCCTCTTCGAGCGCGAGCGACTGGAGCGCATGTATCTCAGCCTGCTGGACAAGCTAATCAGCCACTGCGCCGCGCACGGTCGCTACGAGGCCGGTATCAGCTATGGCATGCGGGCGCTGCGCCACGACCCCGCCCGCGAGCGCACCCACCGCCGCCTGATGCGCCTCCACGCCCTGGCCGGCAACCGCTCGGAGGCGCTCCACCAATACGCCGTCTGCGTCGATACGTTGCGCCGGGAACTTGACGTGGCCCCATCTGAGCGCACAAACGCCCTCTATCACAACATCCTGACCGCCGGCGATGAGCCGGAGACCGCCGCCCCCGCCCCGGCAGAACGCCTTCGGCCGCTGCCGGAGAATAACTCGACGCTGCCCGCCCCAAATGGCGAAGTGAATCATGCCCTCGCCCGGCTGGAGCAGATGTTGAGCCTGTTGGGCGAGACGCAACGGCTTGTCCAGCAGAACATGACTACCGTCGCGGCCGCGCTCGACGATCTGCGCCGCGACGATTTGCGCCGGGCCTGAGCCGACGCCGGGTTTGCTCCGGTCGCCCTTTCCCCTTCTTCCTTCCTCCCCACCCCTGCCGCGCCCGCCGATCGGGTCAAAACTGGTCGGCCGGTGATACGCGCCGGGATACCGCCCAGGATACAGCCATCGAGTATTCTGCCCGCGTATGGATCGAGACGCTCCATTAGGCCACTCCTTCATTATCCGGATGTGGCCGGAGGAGTTGACGGTTGCCGGAGGGTCGATCCTATGGCGAGGGCATGTCACCCATGTGCCCAGCGGTGACAGACGATACTTTCAGGACCTGGATGCGTTGCGGCAATTCATCCAGCCTTACCAGGGCGATATGGTGTCTCTCTTCTCATTTGACGATCCCGCGGATACCTCCGGCAGCGCCAGCGCCGAGTTGGCCATCGCCGCCGCGCGGATGACCGAGGCGCTGAGCACGATGCTGACCCGATTGCGGGAGGCGGCGGCGTTGCCGGACGAGACGGATACCCTGCCCGCGGCCGACGCGACGATCCTGAGCGTCGAGCAGAAGCTTGTCGGCCTGGGCCATTGGCGCGGGCAGGAACTGCGCCAGCACATCGCCCCGGTGGCCCTGAAGGGCGGCCGGCTGTTGGCCACCATCCAACTGCAACTCTGGGGTGCGTCGCCGGGCGACGTCGGCACGCTGTCAACGGCCGTCCACGGCCGCCTTCTGGGCGCGCGCGAGTTGCTGCAACAGCAGGGCTTCCTGCGGCTGCGGGCGGCCGGCGCGTCCCTGGCCGATCACGTCAGCGCCCTCGACGTCTGGCGCAAGACGCTGACCTATGAGGTGCTCTATGAGTACCACTATCAGGACGCCGACGGCGCGGAGGGGCTGATCGCCCGCATCCCCATTGCCACCGACCTGGAGACGCACGACTCGCCCGACCGCGAGAACAATCTCGTCACCGACGCCCTGGCACGGTGGGACCAACTGACGGCGCCGGCGCTGGAACTGCGCGGCGTGCAGGACGTGAGGCGGTTCAACGCGCTCGTCTTTTTCGCCGGGCTGCCGCCCACGGGCAGCGTCGAGTGGCGGCGCACCACCAGCACAACCACGGCCCCACCGCAGGAGTTCGCCACCTTCGACGACTTCCTGGCCGCGGTCAGTGACCCGGCCGACCCGGCGCTGAACGCCCGCTTCGTCTTCGCCACGCTGATCGAGTTCCTCAACCGCTTCGACGCTGACCCCAACCTCGTCAGTATGGGCAACTGGAACGCCGACGAAGACGACGTGCTCGATACCTATCTGGCGCGCACGTTGGCGCTGGCGCGGCCGGTGCGCTTGCGGCGCGGCATCGACCGGCTGCGGATCAGCTATGCGCCGGGCAGCGCCGATCCGCGTTTCGACACGGTTGGCATTGTGTATCTACGGGCCGGGTAAGTCGCCTCGGCCCGCGGTTGGCGGCGCGGCGCGCCTTTGGGCGCGCCGCGCCGGTCGCGAAAAGGAATAGCCAGCGGCGGCCCGACCGCCACCCAGTTTTCTCTACAGGAGCAAACCTATGTCCGAGATGATCTTGCCAGGTGTTTACATCGAGGTGCGCCCCGAAGCGCTCATCGTGCCTGGGCGGGTGTCGGTCAATACCGTCGGCATTGTTGGCACAGCCAACCGCGGCCCGGTCGACACGCCCGTGCTGCTGGCCGGCTATAGTCAGGCCCGCGAGGTGTTCGGGGAGTACGATGCGTGGGACGAGGACAACCCCGCTGTCCTCACCCTCACGCGGGCGCTGGAGTTGGCCTTCGGCCACGGCGCGACGCAGGTCTGGGCCGTCCGCGTCGCCAACGGGGCGGCCGCCGGCAGCTACATCCTCAATTCGGCCGCCGGCGCCAACGTGACGCTGAGCGCCAACAGCCCCGGCGAGTGGGGCAATGAGCTGGAGGTCAACGTGATCGCCGCCGACGCGACCAGCTTCGTCGAGGGCGAAACCCACCCCGGCGGCGCGGCCGTGACCCTCTCTTACGCGGTTGCCCGCAGCGCGCGCAACCGCGTGACAGTGTTCGACTCGGCCACGCGGCGCACGCGGCAGTTCAACATCCTCTACGAGGACGGCCCGGCCCCGGCCGCCGGCCAGGTGCGCATCGACACGACGACGCGCGGCGTGGAGTTCTTCGCCGCCGACGCGCCCGGCGCGGCCAGCGACATCGTCACCGTGTCCTACGCCGTGCCCGCGGCCAGCAGCGCCAAGGTCACGCTGAAGCTGGGTACGGCCAAGGAAGTCTACGTCATCGCCAACGGCAACGACCTGGCGCGCGACATCAACGACCGCTCGGCCCTGGCCACGGCGACGGCCGACGCGACCAACGGCATCGAACTGCCCAACGCCTTCGCCGATGCCAATGACTACCACCTGTTCGGCAGCGGCACGAACACGCGCGGCAACAACGGCGCAGACGCCGGCCAGGACAACTACAAGAACGGCCTCGACCTGCTGATGAACGTCAGCGCCCACATCATTGTCGCCGCGGGTCAGAGCAACGACGTCATCGGCGACGAGTTGGCGCAACACGTGGCCGCCGCCTCCGATGACATGAACAAGCGCGAGCGCATCGGCATCGTCGGCAGCGCGCTGGGGGCCACCTTTGACGATATTCGCGGCCACAGCCTCAACAGCGACCGCATCGTCTTCGTCGCCCCCGGCATCGTCGCCTACGACGCGGCCCTGAAGCAAGACGTGACCCTGCCCGGCAGCTATAGCGCCGCGGCCATCGCCGGCCTCATGTCCAGCTATGACCCACACGTCAGCCTGACCAACAAGCCCGTGCCCGTCGCCGGTCTGGAACGCAAGTTCACCAACCCGGAACTGGCCGTGCTGTTGGAAGAGGGGCGCGTGCTGGCCTTGCAGTCCAAGCTCGGCTTCAAGATCGTGCGCGGCATCACCACTTCCACCAACACCGCCTGGAAGCAGATCACCACGCGGCGCATCGTTGACTTCGCCAAGTACGGCGTGCGCTCGGCGGCCGACCCCTACATCGGCATGCTCAACAACGAGCGCGTCCGCGGCGCGTTGCGGGCGACGATCAACAGCTTCCTGGCCGAGATGGTCGAGGACGAGATGTTGATCGGCTACGACCTGAATGTGTCGGCCACGCGCGAGCAGGAGCTACAGGGCATCTGCGCCGTGACGATGGTCGTCCGGCCAGTCTTCAGCATCGACTTCATCAAGGTGACGATGTTCCTCGCCTAGGCGCGGGGCAGGCAGCTTAGCAGGCAGACAAGGAGACAAGTCTCATGGCACTGACAAATGTCTACACCGGCGCCAACGGCACGTTGACGCTGGCGTTCGAGGATACACCGGAAGGCAACGACGCCAAGGCGATCATCGACACCTACCAGATCACGACGGTCGGCCGCGTGGCCAACGTCGAGGTTTGCATCCAGACCGATCTGGAGGAGTTCCACGAGATCGGCCGCCGCCACGCGACCTCGCTCCACCCCGGCAATGTCCACATCAGCGGGCGCGTCGGCCGGGCCTACATCAACGGCGCGCTGTTGTTCCTGCTGATGGGCCGCGGCGCATCGCCGACACAGATCGCCGAGCCGTACGTCCAGCCCACGTTCACGATGCGCGTCGCCCTGAACGACCCCGCCGTTCCCGGCAACACCGTCAGCCTGGAACTCAAGGGCGTCAAGTTCCAGAACTGGGGCGTGGCCATGCCGGAGGACGACTTCGTCATGGAGAACCTCAGCTTCAAGGCCCTGACCATCAGCGTGGTTGACCAGGAAGCGCCGGCCGGCGGCGGCGACGCCGTGGCCGTGGTTCCGGCGGGCTTTGCGGGCACGCAGCAGGCGTAGAAGCGAGACCTCAGAGGTCGCTGAGGCCAGACCTCAGAGGTCTCAGAAGACCTCTGAGGTCTAGTGCGAGGTCTAGTGGACGCGACACGGAGACAGACAATGACCCTGACCGCCGAAGAACTCCTTGCCGGCAGCACGCTGACCCACCGCGTGGAAATACCGGCCGACCTGCTGGGCAGCAACGGCCACCGCCCGGTCGATACCGAGGTGGTCTTGCGCCCGCTGACGGTGCAGGCGTTGCAGCGCATCGGCAAGGCCGCCGGCGACGACGAGACCCTTTCCGCCTCGCTGATGATTCAGGGGGCGTTGGTCGAGCCGGCGCTGCGGTTTGAGCAGGTCGCCCAGCTGCCGGCCGGCGCGGCGCGCTTCCTGGTGGAGCGCATCAACGCCATCAGCGGCATCACCACTGCTCGTGACGAACTGGAGGAGCTGGTGCAAGCGCCCCTGGCGCGGGCCTGCTTCGTCCTGGCCAAGACGTTCGGCTGGACGCCGGAGGAAGTCAGCGGTCTGACCATCGGCCAAATCCTGCTCTATCTGGAGATGGCCCGGCGCGACGGAGGGCAGGCGTGACGCGACCGCGCCTGTGCCCGCCCCGGCCCCGCGTCGTCTTCGCCGGTGGGCGCGCGCCCGCCTGCTG
>JAIBAS010000198.1 GCA_019695075.1 Promineifilum sp.
CGCCGGCAAACCCGCTCACTCCGCGCGTCGCCATCAATCATGTGTGGCTGCGTCATTTCGGCGCGCCGCTGGGCGCCACGGTGTTCGAGTTCGGTGCCAACGGTCAGCCGCCCACGCATCCGGCACTGCTCGACTGGCTGGCACGAGAACTGGTGGCGACGGATTGGAGCCTGAAGGCGTTGCATCGCCAGCTGGTGACCAGCGAAACGTATCGCCTGTCGTCGGCGCCGCGTACCGGGGCCGCTCCGCAGCGCGAACGTGATCCGGAGAATCGGCTGTACTGGCGGATGAATGCCCGGCGCATGGAAGCGGAAGTGGTGCGCGACTCGACGCTGGCCGTCGCCGGTCATCTGCAGCGGCAGTTCTCCGGTCCCGACCTGGACCCCAACCTGTGACTCACCGTGGGCCGACGAAGCGTCTACTTCCGCACTTCCAAGGAAAAGAAGATGACGTTCCTGTCGCTGTTCGACAGCGCGAACGTCAGCGACTGTTATCGCCGCAGCGAGAGCATCGCACCGCAACAGGCGCTGGCCATGGTCAACAGCTCGCTGACGTTGGCTCAATCGCGTCTGCTGGCGGCGGAGCTCACGCGGGAAGCGGGCTCGGCCGACGCGACGTTCGTCGACACGGCCTTCGTCCGCGTGCTGGGACGGCAGCCGACCGCGGCCGAACAGCAGGAGTGTGCGAGCTTCCTGGCGGCTCAGGCGGCGCGGTTCCGCCAGGGGACAGCCCTGTCGACGTTCACGGGGACCGGCGAAGCGGCGGTCAAGCCGGCCGCCGACCCCGGGCAGCGGGCGCGCGAGAACCTGGTCCACGTGCTGTTCAACCACAACGACTTCCTGACGATTCGCTGACCGGAGACCTGACCATGCGTCCCGCTCTGTTCCGTGCACGCGCCGGCGTTCCCACCGACGGCGAACCAACGGCCCCGCGCCCTGGCGTACCCGCACCCGGTCGCCGAGCTGGCGGAGATAGGCGTCGCCGCCGGTCTCCGGCGCGTCGGTGGGCGCGGCCTCTTCGACCGGCGCGGGCGGCAGGATGATCGCCCGTTGCAGCCAGTCCTCGACCTCTTCGCCGGCCTCGCCGCCGGCATCCAGCGGACGCAACACAATATCGATCTGGGCTTCCTCCTGCAACTGGTGCAGGGTGATGGCCTGGTAGGCGTCCCAGGCGTCGGCTTCCAGTTCGTTGGCGTAGGCGCGCAACTCGGCCAGCGTACACTCGGACAGCGGCTTGCTGCGGCCCTCGACCGGCACGGCGTCGGCCGGCGCGAGCGTGACCGTAACCGTCGCCGACGGCCCCTCACCGGGGAGGGTCAGCGTCAGTAGGGCGGCATAGATGGGGGTGGTCTGTTCGTTGGTCATCTCACACATCATGGCCGCGGCGGCGCGGCCGCGGCGGTCAGTTCTCGTTCATCAGCCCCAGGGTAATGGCGCAAGGGCTGCTATCGGTCAGGCGGATGTTGTTCAGATCGACCGGCGCGAGACGCAACTCGTACTGCCCGGCGGGCAGTTCGGTCGTGTCCCACAACGCCAGTTGGCCCAGCGTTGTGTTGCCGCGGTGGCGGTCGAGCAATGTCCACGTTTCCGTGCCGGCGGGCCGCACGTCGATCTGGTAGCGGCGCGCGCCGGGGTAGTCGGCTGTGCCCACCAGGGGGATGCGCGCGCCGGCGGTGAAGCTCGTGCCCGTCAGTGGAGCCAGGATGCGCAGCCGCGGGTCGGGGCAGGCCAGGGCATTACTCTGGGTCGGTGAGCTTTGGGCCAGGTTGAGAACTGTCGTTTCCAGCAGATCGACGCGACGTGTCAGTTGCACGCCGGCGACGATCAAAAAAAAAGACAGCAGCAAGGCCCCGGCCGAGGCGGCCAGGCCCAGCTCGCGGGCGGAGAAGCGCGGCCGGGCGCTGCGCGACAGGACGACGCGGCTTGGCGTGTCGTCGGCCGACTCCGGGGCCGGCTCCGGCTCATAGGGTCGGTCGTAGACGGCCGTGCGGACGGCGCGCCAGGGCACAACCGTCTCCGGCTGCCGGTCGCGCAGTTCGTAGAAGCCGTTGAGCGTCGTCAGCGCGCCATCGACCCAGCCGAAGAAGGCGGCCTCATCGCGCACGGGATCGACGACCAGGCCGACGTGCCACGGCAAGGTGAAGGCGGCCGAATGGACGACGACGTCGTCGCTGGAGTAGAAGACGCCCAGATCGGGGTGGGTGTGGAACCAGCCGACGATGTCGAGCTGCGCATAGTGAGCGGTGCGGTCACGGTGAAGCCGCGACCAGGAGTCGGCCGAAAAGGTGAAATGCACCGGCCCGTGGTCGGAGCTAACGGCCGGCAGGGCGGCCTTGACCTCGACGACGACGCTGCCCTTGTAGCGGTAGGCGTGGCCCAGTAGCGCCCCGCCCAGTTCCGCGTCCAGTCGGCTGCGGCTGTGGGCGTGGATCTGCAACAGGGCCGTCTGGTGCAGCAGCACCACCGGCTGGCCCTCGGCCGGCGTCTCGCCGTGGCGCAGCCATTCGGCCGCGGGCGCGGGCAGCGGCCGGGAGGGCAGGCCGGAGATGGCCTCGCGGTGGCCGTTGTCGGGCCGGCCGGCGGGCGCGCCGTTGGCCGCGGGCGCTGTCGAGGTAGGCCCGCTCGGTGGCGTCTCCGGCGGCTTAGCCGAACTTGATGCCGAGGTCATCGGATTCCTCGTCGCGGATGACGATCAGGTCAGCCACGGACTGGCCCTTCAACTCGCGCCGGTCTACGGGAAAGAGCGTCTTGCGCCCCATCGCCCAGGCGGCGGCCTTGGAGTTCATCGGGTCGCGCGGTTCGTAGTTCTTGTACTGGATCATCTCGCCCAGCGTCAGGAGCAACTCATCCAGCGTCTTGGCCGGCCACCACGCGCCGATGCAGACCGCGCCGGTGATGTGGATGTTGGGATGGAAGATCGGCGTCATCCACTTCAGTTGCGGCTGCTTGAGCGGATACTCGGCGTGCAGGTAGATGGTCACGTCGTGCTGCTCGCGGAAGATGGGCTGCTGGGCGCTGTTGACGCCCTCCACGCCGCGGCAGGTGTAGCGGATCAGGTACTTCTCCGGCGGGTCGCCCTCGGTGCGAATGATATGGATGAAATCGCTCCGATTCGCCAGGTCGCGCACGCGCTGGTAGTCGTTGCGCAACCGGGTTTCACGAATGTCAAAGGACATGGTCGCCTCAATGTTTGTGATGCCAAGTGCCCTTCGCGGCCGCCCGACGGACATGCTTACCGGCTGTCCGTCGTGCCGCCGGAAGGGCGCCTGCGATACGTGAACGGCAGAATGCCGTGTGGTGTTCTAGCCGGCGGTGACTTCCGGGAACAGGCTGAGGATGTCATCTTCCTTCACGCCCGCGTCCCGCAACGATTCCTCATCGCCGAGCCGCTTGCCGGACGACCGGTGATCCAGCCGATAGGTGATCGGGTTGGCCCCCTGCGCCGTGGGCAGACCCATCTTGCTCACCAGAGCGGGGATCAGCCGACGCATAGGCACGTCGTCGGGCAACTCGACGGGGGTCTTCTTCGACCCCGTGGGATCGTAAATGATTACCTTGGTGCTCGCCATCTGTTCAAAAGCCTCCAGTTTGGATGTTCGATAGACATTACGCAGAACAACCGAATAGGTTGCGATAGAAACCCGGTTTCTTCCGAGAAACCGGGTTTCTAACCTATCTGCTAGTGAAACTGCAAGAAGGTCGCCTTGTCGCCCGTCAACTCGAAGTAGACGCGCTCGCGGCCGTTCCGCGCCCGGATGATGCCGAGCGGCGGCACGTCGACCTGCGCGAGCGTCCGGTCGAGGAACTCCTCCTCGCCGGTGATGCGATGAGTCAGGCGCATTTCGCGCTTGGCGCCACAGTTGGGGCAGATGGCCGCGTCCTCATAGAGGCGGGCCATCCGCTGGAAGATGGGTTCGTCCTGGCCGCAAGAGCCGCACTCCATGGCCACAACAAGCTCAGTGTCGAACTCCAGCACCGCCTCCGGCCCCAGGCGCTCGCGGGCGATGGCCAGCAGGGCGGCCAGGGTCGTGCCGTCGGCGGTCACGTCGGGCAGTTCGACAATCGGCTCCAGCGTGGAGTGGCTCATGCAGCCGGCCTTGACCGGGTACTCGGTCATGTAGATGTCGTTGGTCAGGCCGTTGATCATCAGCGCCTTGCCCGGCTGCACTTCCATGTTGTGCAGCAGCTTGAGCGCCTCCTGCGTCTGGAAGGCGGCGACGATGGACGCGCTGGTCGGCGTCGTCGGCACCTTGCCCTGCAGGATATTCTGCCGGGCCAGCAGGGGGCAGGAGTAGCGCAGGTTGATGATCTGGTAGTCGAGGTCAGTCAGGGTACACTCGTAGCAGGCTCCCTCGCCCGGTCGGAAGACGCGGACGATGCCCATTAGCTCCTGGATGGCCCCATCGACCCACGGCCGGCTGACCGCCCAGGAGAAGCGATTGATCGACAGGCGCGCCTCGCGGTTGTCCAGGCAGCCGACGATGGCGTCCACGTGGCGGAAGACGCCCAGGCCCATCTCGAAGTTGATGTCGCCGTGCCAGGCCTTGACCTTCACGTCGGGGTTGAGCGCCTTGACGCCGTCGGCGGCGGCATCGACCTTGCGGCGGCCGCGGTCGTCCGCCCGGAAAAGCACCGAGCGGCTGAGATTGCTGTCCTCGATGGTGTCGAAGTCGGCGATGAGGATGTTGCCGATGCCCATCAGGGTCAGATTCTTAATCACCTCGTTGCCCAGCGCGCCCGCACCGATGACCAGCACCGTGGCGTTGCGCACGACCTCCTGCTGCCACCAGCTGATGTAGCCGAAGGTGTGGTAGCGGTCGCTATCGGGGTCGGTGATGACGATGGTCTCTGTTTCCGTGTCCGTCATTATGTTCCCTGCAAGTCAGAGTTTAGCGCATTTGTGTCGCCCTTACGCTGGATTGGTCAGCGTGGCGACGAAATTCTGCGTGACGATTAATTGGCCCTCGGGCGAGTAGGCCACGCCGATGCCGACGTGGGTCCAGACGGGGTTCAAGATGTTGCCCCGGTGGTTAGCCAGGCGACGCGGCTGGCTCATGAAGGCGTTTTGCACCTCGATGAGGCCGTTCTCGCCGTGGCTGGCGGGGCCATAGACCACGCCGATGTTCTCGCCGCAGGCCAGATAGCTGATCGCCGCCCGCTCCAGCCGGCCGGAGACGTTCAGCCCATCCGGCGTCACGTGGGCGACGTAGCGCCGCTGGAGCATGTCGGCCGAGTGCTGTCGGGCCACGGCCGCCAGGGCGCTGTGCCAGCGCAGCGGGCCGCGGTTGAGCCAGCGGGGCAGCTGCTCGGCGCGCGCAGCGTTAACCAGGGCAAACGCTCGTTGCTCCAGCGGGCCGATGACGTCCTCGCCGGCCGGCGCAAAGGCGGCGATGTCGGCGGCGGTGATGAGGATGCCGTGGCGGCGCTCGCCCGCCGGCGGCGGCGCGTCGGGAATGTCGGCCAGGCCGATGGTCAGCACCGGCGGGGCCGTGACGCGCCCATCCTGGGCGGCGATGTCCTCGGCCGTCAGCCGCAGCCGGTCGGAATCATTCATGGGCTTGCCCGCGCGCCTAGGCCTTCAGCGTCCGGTAGAACGGCAGCACGAAGTGCGTCCGGTCGGCGTTGACGGTGATGGACTTGCGCTCCACCTCGCCGCCGAAGTCGCGCGGCCAAGTCACGTCCACATCGTAGGTCATGCCCGCGTCGGTCTGCACAGGCAGCTCGCACAGGAACTCGCCGTCCTTGTTGGTTGTGCCGGCCACGGTGCGGCGGATGCCGCGCGAACTGACGCGAACTTGCAGGCCATAGAGGCCGGGGCCGTCCGGGTGGGCCTGGACGACGACGCGCAGCTTGGTCGTGGTCATGGGCGCGCGTCCGCGCTTGGGGCGGCGCGGCGCGGCCGGGCGGGCCGGGCTGACCGCCGCCGTGGGCATGACCACGTTGCT
>JAIBAS010000373.1 GCA_019695075.1 Promineifilum sp.
TGCCCGGCCGCAACGTCACGCACACGCTGGGGGTGGGCAACCGCGGCGCGGCAGAGGCCACGGGCGTCGTCCTGACCTACGCCCTGCCGCCGCAACTCAGCTTCGTCAGCGCCGACCCGGCCCCCAGCAGCACCGCGCCGTTGCGCTGGAACCTGGGCGCGTTGCCGCCCGGCGGACAAGTGACCATCGAGCTGACCGCCGCCGTCGCGCACGACGTAGCCGGCCAGCGTGCCGTCACCAGTACCGCCACTCTGACTACCGGCAATGAGCTGGAGACGCTCAACAACAGCGCCACGGTCAGCACGCCCCTGGGGGCGCTGGCCTACGTGCCCATGACGGCCAGATAAGCTGCGGGACAAAGGCAGAATCATCTCCGGCAAAGGCGCGGAGCAAGCCTGGCCCAGAAGGTCTTCTGGATTTTTGAGGCAACGCGGCTGCTAGACGCACTTGCGTGTTGTTCGGGTATAATGACCCGACCTATGTCCACCGTCGCCATCCTCCCCGTCAAGCACCTCCACGACAGCAAGCGCCGCCTGGCCCATCTGATGTAGCCAATAGACTTGCGCGCGACAAGCTTGGAACGCCTATGGGTAAAGCACGCTCCGCCCTCCGATTCCTGTTCCGCTTGGCCACTATCTGGGTGGTGGATGCCGTCTCGCTCAGCCTCACGGCCTGGTTCTTGCCGGGGATGGGGCTGGGCGGGCACGCGGGCTTTCCGGCGTGGCTGGTGGCGCTGGGCGCGGCGCTGTTGCTGGGCGCGGTGAACCTCGCCATCCGGCCGCTCATCCTGCTGGCCGTCATGCGCCAGGGATTCATCATCTTGCTCATTGCCGGGTTTTTCGTCAATGCCGTGATGTTGCGCCTGACGGCCGCGGCGATGGGCGGCGGGCTGACGGTTGACGGCTGGCTTCCGGCCATCGCCGGCGGCGTCGTGCTGGCCGTCGTCAACATGATCGTCTCCGGGCTGGTGGGCATTGACGATCAGGGTTCGTTCTATCGCGCCGTGATCGAAAGCCAATGGGCGCAGGGGCAAGCGGGCGCGCGGCTGGACAACTATCGCGGCCTGATCGTCTTGCAGGTAGATGGGCTGAGCTACGACCATCTGCAAGACGCGCTGGCTCGCGGCTATATGCCCAATGTCGCGCGCATGATCGAACAGGACGGCTACGTGCTTTCCCGAACCGATTGCGGGCTGTCGTCGCAGACGGCGGCCTGTCAGGCGGGAATTCTCTACGGCGACAATGACGACATCCCCGCTTTCCGCTGGTTCAACAAGGCCGAAAACCGCCTCTACGAGGCCGGCAGCGACGCGGCGCTCATCAACGCTCGCTATGGCGGCGGCAATGGGCTGTTGCGCGACGGCGTGAGCATTAACAATCTGCTCGACGGCGACGCCCGGCTGTCGCTGCTGACCGCCACGGACCTGAGTGGTGGCGAGGATGAAGAGCGCCAGGCCCGCGCCCGCGACATCTATCTGCTCCTGCTGAATCCCCATTTCTTCCTGCGCGTCGTCGGCAAGTTCATCGGCGAGGCATTGCTGGAGGTGTGGCAATACACGCTGGACGTGGCCCGCGGCGTCCGGCCGCGGCTCAACCGTCTGTCCGGCTTCTACCCGCTCTATCGCGCCGCGACCACGGTGTTCATGCGCGAGGTGTCGGGTTTCCTGACGCTGGTGCAGATCAGCCGCGGCGAACCGATCGTCTACACCACCTGGCCGGGCTACGACAAGGTCGCCCACTACTCCGGCCCGTGGTCGCGCCATGCCTTCGGCACGCTGCGCGGCTTCGACCGCTTTCTGGGCGAGCTGCGGGGCGTCATCGCCCACAAGGCTCCCCGGCCCTATGAGTTGTTGCTCCTGTCCGACCACGGCCAATCGTCGGGGGCGACGTTCAAGATGCGCTACGGCTACACGCTGCTGGCGTTCATCGAACGCTACTTGCCCACCGGCACGGTCGTGTCGGCGGCTTACGATCTGGACGACGGTTCGTCGTCGGTGGTGGCCATGGCCGCCGAACTCAGCAACATTCAAGACCAGGGCCTGGGCGGCAGCATCGGCAAGGTCGTGACCGAGGGGATGCAAGAGTTGGCCGAGGAAGCGGCCGAGGAGTTGGAGGAGCGCGAGGACGAGGGGGTGAAAGCCGCGGCCGACGTCACCTTCTGCGGCAGCGGCAACCTGGCCCAGGTCTATTTCCACGTCTTTCCCCGGCGGGCGACGATGAACGAGTTGAATCGCGCCTACCCCAACCTGATCGACGCACTGATCCGGCACGAGGGCGTCGGGCTGGTCGTGGTCGCCGACGATGAGGGCGTGCCGCTGGCCCTGGGGCCGCGCGGCGCGCGCAATCTGCATACCGGCGTCGTCAGCGGCGAGGACCCGCTGGCGCTCTATGGCGACGCCGAACTGCGCGCCTGGCAGGTGCGGCGCGTGTCCGATTACCCCAGCGCCGGCGACCTGACCATCATCAGCACCGTCTATCCCGACAACACCGTCGCCGCCCTGGAGGAACTCATCGGCGTCCACGGCGGCTTGGGCGGCGAACAGACGGACAGCTTCCTGCTCCATCCGGCGGACATGATCGTGCCGCCGACGCGCAGCTCGACCGACGTATTCGGCTTGCTGAACGCCCGGCGCCAACCGACGGTAAAGTGATTGCTGGTTCTCGTCCTTGACAAATAACTCTATATAGAGTATCTTTATATAGAGGTAATATGAAACGAGATCAAATCAATCCCCATCGTCCCAGTGGCGTGGCCGCCTGGTTTCTCCTGTGGCGAAGCGCCAGGTTGATCGAGGCACATGCCCGCCAGAGCGTGGCGGCGACCGGCCTTGGCCTGAGCGACTTTGGCGTGCTGGAAGCGCTCTTGCACCGCGGGCCACTTTCGGTCGGCGAGCTTGGACAGAGAATCTTGATCTCCAGCGGATCGACGACCACGTCCATTGACCGGCTCGAACAGCAAGGCTTTGTGCGCCGGGAGCTAGCAGGCGCGGATCGGCGCTCGCGCACGGTTCACCTGACGGATACCGGACGCAGCTTGATCGAAGCACAATTCAAGGTGCATGAAGAGGACATGGAGCGCGCCTTCGACTGTCTTTCCGATGCCGAGCTAACCGCGCTGCTGCCCATTTTGCGCCAACTGATCCGGCAGGCCGGCAACCTGGCCAGAGCAGCAGAAAAACCAGACGCCGCACTGCGGCAGGATTAGGAAAGCATGTTCGATTACGAATACCCATTTCGCTGGCTTGGCGTTCGTTTGCCGGCCGGCCGGCCGCTGCGCCTGCTGACTGTCGGCTGCGGCGCCTGCCCGGAGGGCAAGTCTCTTCTGGCGGCCGGGGTGGAGTTGACCGGCGTCGACTTCGACGAACAGGCCATTGCCACGGCGCGCGCCAGGCTACCGGAGGCGACATTCATTTGCCGTGATGCCGCGCGGTTCGACCCCGGTCAGGATTCGTTGTTTGACGTGATCCTCCTCCGCCGGCCGGATATTGCGGCGCAACCGGCCCCTTGGCAGGCCATCCTGACCAGGATACCGGCCCGGCTTGCCCCAGGTGGGCAGGTGATGCTGACCACGCCTGGCCCGCACGAAGCTGCCCTGGCAGCAGATTGGTTGCTGGCGGCGGGGTTTGCCCGTGTACACAAAGAGCCGCTAGACGCGGACGACGAGCATTTCCTGGTGACGGCCAGCCAACCGGCGATGGGCAAAGCTATGCCCATCCCGGCGACAAAGCCCCTGGCCGTGAATGTTGTGCTTTGGAATGAAGATGACGACGAAGCCGCGCCTGTCTGCGACCTCACGACGGGGTTATGCAGCCCGGCGCCGGCGAATATTGTTTGAGGATTGGAGTAAAACCATGACTGCACAGGTTGAAATCATTGCCTTTACGGATCCGTACTGCTCGTGGTGCTGGGCCACTGAGCCATCCTTGATGGCCCTGCGCGAGCGCTACCGCGACCAGATTCATATCCGCTTCGTGATGGGCGGGCTGATCAAGGATTTCGGCGAGTTCTACGACTCCCTGAATGACATTGGCACCCCGGCTGAGGTCGTTCCGCACTGGCGCATGGTGTCCGAGCGCTCCGGCCAGCCGATCGATGAGCGGTTCTGGATTGACGTGACCGACCCGCACTTTTCCACCTGGCCGGCGAACGTAGCCGTCAAGGCGGCCGGCTTTCAAAGCCCTGAGTTGGGCGACCGCTACCTGCGGCGGCTGCGCATTGCGGTGGAAACGGCGCGGGCGCAAATCTCCGAAAGGGATGTGCAGCTCCAGCTTGCGGCGGAAGTGCCCGGATTGGATGTTGCCGCTCTGAGCGCCGAACTCGACGGCGAGCGCGCCCAATTGGCGTTCGAAAGTGATCGCGACATCTGCGCCGCGTATGGCGTTTCCGGCTTCCCCACCATGCTGTTTATCGGCAATGGCGGCGAATCGGGCCAGGCCAATCCGGCTCTGCTGGTGGGCGGTCACCGCTCCACGGACACGTACGAATTGGTCTTGTCCAAGGTGGCGTCCGGGCTGGTGAAACACGCGCCGCGCGAGTTGGAAACGTTGCTGGCCGAATATGGCCCGCTGACCACGCGCGAGCTGGGCGAGATCTATGGCCGGAGCGTGGCCGAGATCGAACCTGACCTGCGCCAGGCCGCCCAGGATGGGCGCGTCGTGCCCGCTGAGTTACGCGGTGGAACGCTGTGGAGCGGATTGCCGGAAGTAATCTCGGAACCGGATTTGATCGGCGAAGCCCTGCCGGCCTACTAAACAGGAAGGCTCAATGAATAAGAACCGGCTCGAAGCGTTCAGTGACGGGGTGCTGGCGATCATCATCACCATCATGGTGCTGGAGATGAAGGCACCCCAGGGACAAGACCTTGCGGCGCTGCTGCCGGTTCTGCCGATCTTTTTGAGCTACGTGCTGAGTTTTGTCTATGTCGGCATTTACTGGAACAACCACCACCACATGCTGCACACCGTTCAGCGCGTTTCGGGGAGGGTTCTCTGGGCGAACCTCCACCTGCTCTTCTGGTTGTCACTGTTCCCGTTTGCAACCGGCTGGATGGGCGCGAATCACCTCGCGCCCTTACCCTCCGCGCTGTATGGCATCGTGCTGCTGGCGGCGGCTCTGGCCTATCTGATTCTGCAACGACAGATCATCGCCTTACAGGGCGAGCAATCGACGCTCAAACGGGCCGTCGGGCGCGACCCGAAGGGCAAGGCTTCGCTGCTCGGTTACACTATCGCCATCATCCTGTCGTTCTTCTTGCCCTGGCTGGCGCAGATGTTATACGTCTTGGTGGCTCTCCTGTGGCTGGTTCCTGACCAGCGCATCGAGCGGGTTTTGCGCGACCAGTAGCCCTGAAGCCCAATATTGGGCAAAGTAGTGTGAATAGGAGCACATTCATGGACAATAAACCTGATCTGGAGAAGGAAGTACGGAAAGAGCCAGGCGTTCAGCGGGTGTATCGCAATGACGAGATCGCGGTATTAACGGGCCGCTATTCGTGCGCGGCTCCCTGCGCCTGGTTGGGCTGCGCGATGAGCTGATTCGTGAAGACACCCGCGCCGCGCTTTGCCGGTGTGGCGCTTCGGGTAATAAACCGTTTTGCGATGGCAGCCATCGCAGAATTGGATTTCGCACCAGCTAAATCGTCATAGTCACTTTGCGCTCTCGCATTGATTCTTCGGGTATAATGGGCTGACCTATGCCCACCGTCGCCGTCATCCCCGTCAAGACCCTCCACGACAGCAAGCGCCGCCTGGCCCATCTGTTGACCGCCGACGAACGGGCCGGTCTCATCGGCCGCTTCCTCGACGACCTGCTGCTGACGCTGAGCGCCGCGCCGGGCATTGACCGGACGCTGGTCGTTACCTGCGACCCGGATGTCGTCCGGCTGGCGCGGCGGCATGGGGCGGAGGTGCTGCTGGAGCCGGCCGCCGACGGGCTGAACGCCGCC
>JAIBAS010000246.1 GCA_019695075.1 Promineifilum sp.
GCCTTCTGCCACATAACGGCTGTATCCAGCATACCCGGTCCGAGCAGTTCTTGCACCAGCGCTTCCTTCTCCGGCGGGTAAACAACGAAGAAGGTGTAGTTGAACTGTTGCCAGAAATGCTCCACCATCTGGTAAGAGTCCACTCGGCCGCTACTATCCCAGGGGCCAAGGTTCGTGTCCAGACTCAGGAACTCCTGCTTGTCATCATCGTAAGCAAACACGGTCAGATAATGGCCCAGCCAGCCCTCACCCTCCAACTCGTACCCCTTTTCGATAACAATGGGCATACCGTTGGCGAGGAAGCGCTTGATCAACTCTAGGTCACCGCCACTGCCAACGAAGGCGCGCAGGTCAGTCTGTTCGTTCACGTAATCCACCATCTGCCACGGACTGACGTTGCGGTCTTCCGAGTTGGGCTTAAGGAAAGCCGCTGCTTCTACTTGCGTGGTGGTGTTGCCATAGAAATTAAGGTTGATGGCCAAGTTGGCCGGGCCGCAATTATTGAAGCCTTGGGCAATGATAGTCAGGCCATCTACCCGCGCCTGGCGGGGAAGCGGCCTAGGCGTGGGGGTGGGCAATGGCGTTGCTGTCGGTGATGGTGTAATGGTAGGGAGTGGGGGTGGCTCGACCGTTCCACTTTCAACAATAATGCTGACAGGCTCATCCGTCGCTACAACGACCGGTGTAGCTGTCGATTCAGGAATGTTCGGGATAGTGATTTCCGGTCTGCTAACTATTCCGGCCGGAGCAGGGAGCGCAGTTGGTAACGGTGTAACGCCTATCTCCAACACTCTCTCTACTATCGGCACTCTCGCCAATCGAACTCGATACTCACCAGGCAACGCGCTAACCAGTCGAGGCGCCAAGAACAGAAAAGCGATGATCGTTAGTTGCACCGACACAATTAGCAACACGCCATATTTCACGCGGTTATTCATAAGAGGCTCCCAAGCCAGGGCCAGGTCTGTACTCCTGTCTCCCTAACTCTTTGAGGTTCACGTTCTAATAGAAGTGATTATAGGTAGCGAGACGGGTCACACAATACGCCGTATGGCGCATACGAATCGGCAACTGTCGCGCTAAGATTACAGGTGGATGCTAATTAGATATCAGGAACCTGGGAGGTTAATTGAAAATGGCAATCGATCCTGTATGTGGAATGGAAGTCGATGAGAAGACAGCCGCCGGCCAGTCAGAGTATCAAGGCGTGACCTACTATTTCTGCTCTCCAGGCTGCAAGGTCGCTTTTGACAAGGAACCGGAAAAATACGTAGGGAAAGCAGCGGCCGCGAGTGGCCACCATCAGGGCTCCGAGCATTGAGCGATGGCTTGGGAAGACGATCTGAGCTCCTTCGAGCGGACTAGCGCCAATCCTTTACCGAGTCAGCCAAGCCGTCTGGCTTACTGGTTGGCTCATCATTGGTTGCTTGTCATTAGCCTGTTGCTGGCTATATTCGCCGGGCTGCCTTGGCTTGCGCCGCTATTCATGGAATTGGGCTGGACGCGAGCGGCCAGTATCGTGTATTGGTTCTATAGTACTCAGTGTCATCAACTGCCCCAACGCTCCTTTTTCCTCTTCGGCGCAAGCCCTACTTACAGCCTACCCGCAATCCAAGCGGCGGGGCCGAACACTGACAACGTCTTGATGTTGCGTCAATTCATCGGCAATTCGCAGATGGGCTGGAAAGTCGCCTGGTCCGACCGCATGGTTGCGATGTACGGCAGCATGCTGCTCTGGGGCCTTGCATTCTGGCTGCCCTTACGGAAACGGTTACGGCCACTTCCCTGGTGGGGCCTAGTGTTGCTACTCTTGCCCCTGGCAATCGACGGTTTCACCCACCTGGTCAGTGATCTGATGGATGGGGTCGACGCCGGCTTTCGCACCGACAACGCCTGGTTAGCGACTCTAACCGATCACGTGTTCCCGGCCACCTTTTACGCTGGTGATGCCCTTGGCTCGTTCAATTCCTCGATGCGTCTATTGACCGGTTTGCTTTTCGGCCTGGGTCTGGTTTGGTTTCTTTATCCGCGTTTTCAGGCAGCGGCGGCGCGCTTTAAGGAACGCGCATCTGCGTCGAGCTTGTAAGCAGGAGATAGCCCCGCGGTCAGTGATCCCACAACGGGTCGTGGGGTTATTTGCTCTCTTGCAATCGCGGCTCTTGTGAGCACATAAATGAGTTCTGAGATCAACCCCATCCGCGTGGTGTTAGCTGACGATCACACCGTCGTGCGGGCCGGCATCCGCATGTTTCTAGAGAGCGTCCCGGATATTAAGGTTGTCGCCGAGGCGGACAACGGCGAGATGGCGCAGACGTTAATTCAACAGCACCAACCGGATGTAGCTGTACTCGATATCCAAATGCCTAAGGGCAGTGGTATCGATGTGACGCGCTGGGTGCGTGCCAGCCGCCAGTCAGTCGGTGTCCTGATTCTCACCGCCTATGACGATGATGCCTACGTGCTTGGCGTGTTGCAGGCAGGAGCCAATGGTTATGTGCTAAAAACGGCTTCGCCTGTGGAAGTGATCCGCGCCGTCCGCGAGGTATCTGAAGGACGATCCGCATTAGATGCTGCCATCGCTCAGAAACTGATGGGCCTAATCTCTGGTCATGGCCCAATTCAACGCGAGGAATACGAACAGCTCACCGAACGGGAGTTAGAGGTTCTGACGCTGGCAAGTAAGGGTGACACGAATAAAGCTATTGGAGTCCAGTTACGGATCAGTGATCGAACGGTTCAGGGACACCTTGCCAACATTTACGCCAAGCTGAACGCTAATAGCCGAACAGAGGCCGTTATGCGCGCCGTCTCGCAAGGTCTGATCCCCAACCATATCCAAGGGTAATGGGTTTTTCGCCTCTTGGCAGGTTGTTTGTGCCTGCACAGACTAATTCACTGCCGCACTAGCTCGCCCCAAACCATATTCAATCTATATCTGATTTCTTTGCCTCGAAGGTAGGAGAGGTTGACACTCTGCGGGTGGAGCACCTTGGAGAATCCTTCTGTATGAGGGAGCTATCGGTCTGGAGCACGATGCATCCGCTAGGCTGTTAGACCTTTCTCACCCTCTTCCTATCACCGTGGCCATTAGCCCCTTAAACCCGCCATTTGGCGGAACCACGGTAGGCCATATGGCGGACAGGGTAATCCCCCATTGTTAAGTGCCGGGTAGAGGTGGTATCTTGAACGTGCTTTCCTCCCGAACCTATTCGTCCTCAGTCGAAAGAGAAAGTTTAAGCGAACAGAAAGGAGATCTAAAGTATGGGACCAAAAACCAATGACTCATCTACCAGGCGAACCGCCGCGCTTGTTCTGTTGACAGTGGCCCTCGTTATCACCGGGCTGGCCGCTCTCACCGCTCCTGTTATGGCCGAAGCACCGGCGCCGAACCCCGGCACCGCCAACTTCGAAACAAAATTCATGACCGACATGATCGACCACCACGCCATGGCTGTCCACATGGCTGAGATGTGTGTCGAGAAAGCAATTCATGAAGAACTTCGAACGACGTGCGAGGCGATCATCGCCACACAAAGCCAGGAAATCGAGCTGATGCAATCGTGGTTGTCCCGTTGGTACGGCATAACCTACGAACCACAAATGAAACCCGGCGCCATGCGCCAGATGGAAAAGATGATGGCCATGAGCAGCGAAGAGTTCGAGATCGCGTTCATGGAGGAAATGATCCGCCATCACGAAGGTGCTATCCGCGAAGCCGAGCAGTGCCTGAAGCGCGCCTACCATGAGGACTTGATCGATTTGTGCCAGAATATCATAGAAACACAGAGCGCCGAGATTGCCGAGATGGAAGCTTGGCTTTGTGAATGGTATTCGATCTGCAAATAGGTAAAGATGGACCGGAAAAGGCCGCATTACCTGAGCTATCTCTACTTAGCCCACGCGCAGCCTTGCCTTACCCTGCTCTTTTTCCGAACCGATAATGTGTGACACTGGAGGTCAAGATGCATAAATTACGAGAAATGATGTCTGCTCACCCTAAGACCGTGGCGTCAAGAAACAGTGACTTAGATAGCGCTGTAGAGGCCATTGCATCGTGTGCCCAGGTTTGTACTTCCTGCGCCGATGCGTGTCTGGCAGAGCCGATGATCGCCGATCTGGTGCGCTGTATCCGCTTGAATCTGGATTGCGCCGATGTTTGTCTGGCAACCAGCCAGGTTCTGACACGCCAGACTGCCATTGAGTCGGCTTTGTGGCGTGATTTGGTCAATGCCTGTCGTACAGCTTGTCGAGTATGTGCCGAGGAATGCGAGCGCCATGCCGACATGCACGAACACTGCCGCATCTGCGCCGAACACTGCCGCGAGTGCGTGCAGGTGTGCGACGGTTTGCTTCAGACCGTCTCGGCATAGTGCAGGCAGACAAAGGAGAACAAGAAGAACCTCCCGGCAAAACCACGGGAGGTTTTTCTTTCGTAGGATGACCTGGGCGACGTATCTTGATCAATAAACCTCAACCACGATGTTTCCTTACACTCATGCTATTTGCTTTGTAAAGGTAAAGCGTAGCCGTAGCCGTAACCCTTTTCGAGAACCCCTCTGACCTCTCCACTTATAGCACCTTTAATATCTAATAGTAAGGGACCAAGCCAAACGGCGCATTCGTCCCAAGCCATAACCCGCTACACTGACATTACTTCCGGTCGATATAGCGAAACAGCCGGATGAGCGAACATATTCAATAGAGCTTCAATAGAAAGAGGTGAATCACATGAGCGAAAAGCTGGTAGATGAAAAGGGCGAGGTCAATTTCCCCGACCCGCCTTTCGCGCGTATCTTGTTCAGCACGACGCGCTTTGCCTGGCTATGGCTGATTATCCGTCTTTATCTGAGCTACCGGTGGATGACCTCCGGCTTCGGCAAGCTGACCAATCCGGCCTGGATGCAAGGCGGAGAGGCGCTTAAAGGTTTCTGGGAAGGAGCGGTAGCGATACCGGAAGCGGGGCGGCCGCCCATTGCATTCGGCTGGTATCGAAGTTTTCTGCAATTTTTGCTCGATACCGATTCGTACACATGGTTTGGCCCTCTCGTCTCCATAGGTGAAGTGGTCGTTGGTATCTTGCTGCTGCTGGGGGCTTTCACCGGCATCGCCGCCATCATCGGCGGATTTATGAATTTCAATTTCATGTTGGCCGGTTCTGCCAGCGTAAACCCGGTCTTTTTTCTGCTCCAAGTGTTGTTGATCTTGGCCTGGAAAGTTGCCGGCTGGTATGGGTTGGATCGCTGGCTGCTGCCGCGGCTGGGTACGCCGTGGTATAGGGGGACAGCGCGGGAGCGAGCGGCTGACACGGTCTCCATCTCTTCTACACCGTAGAGGAATAGCAATGACTGGCCGCGTAAGTAACCGCGACCAGTCATTGCTCATAGGAACGTGTCTGGGCCTTCGGGTGGCTCAACAGGTAGGCTGAACCAGAACGTTGCTCCTTGCCCAGGCGGACTATGGGCTCCGATCCGGCCACCGTGAGCCTCGATTATGGAGCGGGCCACCGCAAGACCGAGACCACTACCGCCGCCATCACTTAGGCGCGCGCGCCCTTGGTCGGCGCGATAGAAGCGCTCAAAAACATTCGATAGCGCCTCGGCCGGGATGCCCGGGCCGGTATCGGTCACGCTGACCCGGATAGACTCATTTTCCCGCGCAAGACCAACGGCGATGCAACCGCCATCGGGTGTGTAGCGCAACGCGTTGGACGTGAACGCCGTGACCGCCTGCACCAACCGATCCTGGTCGCCCGTCACGATCAGCCCGTCGCCGGCCTCGACCTGCACCGGACGCTCGGGCTGAATCACCTTGATGTCGGCGGCAACGTCGCGTAGCACCGCCCCCAGATCGACCTCGGCGCCCGCGCCGGCCGCCCCCGCGTCCAGCTCGTTGAGTAGAAACAGGTCGTTCACGATGCGGGTCATGCGGGTCGCCTCGGCA
>JAIBAS010000477.1 GCA_019695075.1 Promineifilum sp.
GCGCTGGGCGTCCGGCCGAACGCCGTCCAGGGCCTGCTGAACGAGAGCTTCGAGAATCCGTGGCCCGATGGTAACTGGATTGTCTGGGACTTCTCGTTCTACGACCTCTGCTGGGGAACGACCGATTACGTCCACAGGCGGGGGCACATGAGCGCCTGGCCGGCCGCCGGTTGCGCCGACGGCTATGACCCCTCGGGCTATCCCTACTACCAGGACGATATGGAAACCTGGATGGACTATCCGATGGATCTGTCCAACGCCACCAAGGCCAGTGTCCGCTTCCAGTTCCGCAACGACACCGAGTTTGGCTGGGACTACTTCATCTGGTGCGCGTCGCACGACGGTATCTGGTTCGACTGCGACGCCCACACCGGCTCGACGAACGGCACGTGGCGCCTGGTGAAGATTAACCTGGCGAACTTCTACGGCGAGAACTACCTGGGCGACTCGGACTTCCTGTTTACCTGGGGCTTCTTGTCTGATTCCAGCTTCTCCGGCTACGGCGGCGCCTACGTCGACGCGATCCGCATTCGCGCGACGGGGCCGTAGCGATTGGCTCGACCATTCCGGGCGCGTCGCGGCAAGCTGCCCGACGTGCCCGGAGTGTTTCCCATAGCGGGCATGTATCCGTGTTGCGAGAGTCGTTCTGACTCACAAGTTTGGGAGGAAACAATGAAACCGAAGTTGATTGTTTTTGTGGTCGCGCTGTTGATCGTGGCGATGGTGCCGGCGCTGGCGATGGCCAAGGGCCAGGCCAAGCCGGAGCAGATGGGCCGGGTCAGAATTGACGCCCGCCAGCCCATTGGCCCCCAGCTCGACGCCCAGCTCGGCGTCGGGGCGCGCGGGCCGCGGTCGGCGACGATGGTGGTTCGTGACAACCGAGTGAGCGTCCGGCCGAATGCGGTCTACGCGCTGCTGAACGATGGCTTTGAGGACGGCGTAGGCAACTGGGGCTTCTTTGAGAATGGCATCAGCCCGGTTGGCTGGGACGCGACCGACTATATGGCCAAGCGCGGCCAGTATAGCCTCTATTCGGCGGGGTATAACAACGATCCTTTCGTCAACCCCTACTATGACAACGACATGGAGTCCTGGGCGTACACCACCATGGACCTCCAGGGCGCGCGTCGGGCGCAGGTCCGCTTCCAGTTCAAGAGCGACACGGAGTTCTTCTGGGACGCCTTCTTCTTCTGCGGTTCGGCCGACGGTGGCTTCACGTTCGACTGCTATTACCATACCGGTTCCACCAACGACAAGTGGCGCCTGGTGCAGCTCGATTCGAGGACCGATCCCGTCCTGGCGGGCATGCTTGACTCACCGGACGCCATCTTCGCGTTCGTCTTCGTGAGCGACTTCAGCATTGTCGACCGTGGCACGTTCGTGGACGCGCTGCGCATCCGCGTCTGGGGCCCCTCGCCGATTAACTAGTCTCTCGCGTTGGGACGCTGCGCCGGTTAAGGTCCTGCGTCCCGTCATGTAGGTGATAGCCCCCGGCCGGAAGACGGCCGGGGGCTTTCTTCATTGAGCGCCCTACCGCCCCACTTACGCAGGCCCACCGCCAGTAATACGACCGTTTGTGCAGTACTTGCCTACGCTGATGACGCTCATAGTCCGCTTTCGCGGCATGACGCGGGTCAACCATAGCCAACGGGCCTTAATACCTACCCCATCTTCCTACTTGGTTCGAGTTGGCTTCGGTAAAGTGGTTGACAAATACAATCACCTTGCTTATACTGCATTCACACTGTAACCAGTTCACCCGCTTGCGTTCCCCTCTCAAGTCCATACTAGCCAGACGCAGCGACCCTTTGTCCATCGTGAGCTACAGTGTTCGTGCCTGCAGCTACGCTTGTACGCCTGTAGAAATGCCTGCTATTGGCTAGGAGGATGGCGCATGGCTTAGTGGGTTTGCCCAACGCGCTTCGGAAGCGCTTCCCATATGACCGCTTGAGCACATTTAGGTGGGTGGTTCCAACGTGGGAGCTATATAGGCTTAGGCTCCAATGCTTTTGGGAGGAAACGATGAAACCGAAGTTGATTGTTCTGGTGGTGGTCTTGCTGATCGTGGCGATGGTGCCGGCGCTGGCGATGGCCGCCGGCCAGGCCAAGCCGCAGAGGACGGTTCGGGTTACCATTGATGTCACGAAACCCCTGGGCCCACAGCTCGATGCCCAGCTGGGCGTCACCTCGAAGGGCGTGCGCGCGGTTTACGCGCCCGGCATGCCGGCTCCTCGTGCCAACAATAGCGTTCAGCCGAATGCCGTCTATGCCCTGCTGAACACCAGCTTTGAGGCGCCGAATTGGCCCTCCACCAGCGGCAACGCGGACGGCTTTCAATTCGCTGAGCTTGGCCTCAGCTGGGTTGGCTGGGATTCGACCTTCTACCGGGCCAAGCGCGGCCAGCAGAGCCTCTACTCGGCCGGTTATTTCAATGACCCGTTCGTCTACCCCTTCTATGAGAACGACATGGAATCCTACGCGTACTACCCGATGGACTTGACGGGCGCGCGCCGGGTTCAGGCTCGCTTCCAGTACAGGAGCGACACGGAGTTCGGCTACGACTACTTCCTGTGGTGCAGTTCGGACGATTACACCACCTTCCTCTGCGACGGCCACACCGGCTCAACCAACGGCACCTGGCGTCTGGTGACGCTGGACTCGAGGAACAGCACGATTATGGCCGATCTGCTCAATGAGCCGTTCGCCTCCTTCTTGTTCATCTTCGTCAGCGACTACAGCAACGTTGATGAAGGCACCTACGTCGACGCGTTCCGCATCCGCGCCTGGGGGCCGTAGTCCACTTCTGAGCGTCTGGGAGTCGGACGCGCCGCCGGTGGTTAACCTCGGCGCGACCCAACTCCCCTGATCCCACTTAACCGCCGGCCCCCGACCAGCTACCTGGTCGGGGGCTTGTGCTTTCCCGCGCCTGTTCCGGCGTGTGCGCCACGCCCAGACGCGGTACAATCGGGCCAAATTAGCGCGCCGGCCACAGCCGCAACCCCGGCCGGCCGCGTCCTTAAGAGGCCCAAAATGCAAGAAGTAGTCATCATTGACGGCGTACGGACGCCTATCGGCCGCCACGCCGGCGCTCTGTCCGACGTGCGCCCCGACGACTTGGCCGCGCTCGTCATCCGCGAGATCGTCACCCGAACGGGTATTGACCCCAACGAAGTCGAAGAGGTCTATTTTGGCTGCGCCAACCAGGCCGGTGAGGACAACCGCAACGTCGCCCGCATGGGCGCGCTGCTGGCCAAGCTCCCCCACAGCGTCGGCGGCGTGACGATGAACCGGCTATGCGCCAGCGGCCTGAACGCCGTCAACCAGGCCGCGCGGGCCATCGCCGCCGGCGAGGGCGAGGTCTACATCGCCGGCGGCGTCGAATCGATGACCCGCGCGCCCTACTCGCTGCCCAAGAACAGCCGCGCCTTCGGGCCGTCGGGCAACGTGACGGCCTATGACACGACGCTCGGCTGGCGCTACCCCAACCCCAAGATGGAAGCCCTCTTTCCGCTGGAGGCGATGGGCGAGACGGCCGAGAACATCTACCAGATGAGCTGCGACGGCGGGATCGCCGGCGGCGTCATCACGCGCGAGGAACAGGACGCCTTCGCCCTGGAGAGCCAGCGCCGCGCCCTGGAGGCCATCAACGCCGGCCGCTTCCGCGAGGAGATCGTCCCGGTCGTCTTCCCGCAGCGCAAGGGCGATCCCGTCGTCTTCGACACCGACGAGCACCCGCGCATCAAGAAGACGGCCGACGGCTACGCCCTGGACACCAGCGCCGAGACGCTGGCCAAGCTGAAGCCTGCTTTCCGCGCCGGCGGCACAGTGACGGCCGGCAACGCCAGCGGCCTGAACGACGGCGCGGCGGCGCTGCTGCTGATGTCGGCCGGGCGGGCGGCGGCGCTGGGCCTGTCGCCGCTGGCGCGCTGGGTCGGGTCGGCCGCGGCCGGCGTGGATCCGCGCACGATGGGCCTTGGCCCCGTGCCGGCGACGCGCAAGGTGTTGGCCCGCGCCGGGCTGGCGATGGGCGACATCGACCTGATCGAACTGAACGAAGCCTTTGCCGTGCAGGCGCTGGCGGTCATGCGCGAGTTGGGGATGCGGCCGGAGATCACCAACGTCAACGGCGGGGCCATCGCCCTGGGCCATCCGTTGGGCTGCTCCGGCGCGCGCATCCTGACGACGCTGCTGCACGAGATGAAGCGCCGCCGCGCCGCTGGCGAGCCGATGCGCTATGGTCTGGCGACGCTGTGCGTCGGCGTCGGTCAGGGCGAGGCGACGCTCGTCGAGTTGCTCTAGCGCTCCGCCAGCGCTCGCTCCACGGCCGCCAGGGCGTTGACGATACCGTAGCCGACGAAGCTGTTGGGCCGCTCCGACACCGTGCCGCAGATCGGCCCGCTGAAGCCGTCCGGGGCGATATTCGTCGCCGTCTCGGTCAGGATTTGCTCAGTGCGGTCGATGTCGCCGATGAGCGCCGGGTTGGCCGACCACAGCAGGGCCACCACGCCGACGACGTGCGGGCTGGCCATCGACGTGCCGTCGTTTTCCATATATTCGTTGCCGGGCACGGCCGACGTCACGCCCACCCCCGGCGCGGCGATGTCGGGCTTGATGCGCCCGCTGCCGTCGGCCGTCACCGGGCCGCGGCTGCTGAACTCGGCCACCTGCCGCAGGTCATCGACCGCGCCGACGGTGAAGACCTCGTCATAGATGGCCAGCGGGCCGTCGATGCTGCTGCACGTCGGGCCGTTGTTGCCAGCCGCGGCGACGACGAACACCCCCGCGGCCCGCAAGGCCCGCGCTGCCGGCCACAGCGCGTCCACGTCGCAGCCTTCTTGCGGCGGGCAGCCCCACGAGTTGTTGATCACGTGCGCGCCCAGGTCGGGCCGCCCGTCCTCGAAGGGGTCGCCCCCTTGCGGGAACGGGGCCAGCAGGAATTGGAAGCAGTCGAGATAGCGCGGTGGGTTGCCCAGGTTGCGCGCCAGGTTGACGCAGGCGATCCATGTCGCCCCCGGAGCGACGCCGACGTTGGCGCCGACGGCCGTGGCCAGCGTGTGCGTGCCGTGGCCGCTGAAGTCGGTCGGCGTTGCTGTGCCGTTCCACGGGTCGAGCCAGTTGTAGTCGTCGCCCGCGGGGCCGTTGGCGGTGTTGCCGCGGTAGTTGTCGCGCAGTTCGAGGTGAGTGACGTCGGCGCCGCTGTCGTTCTGGCCGACGACGATGCCCGCGCCGGTGATGCCCAGCCGGTTCCAGACTTGCGGCGCGCGAATGAGTGTCTGCGACCAGAGCAGAGCCGGCGGCACGGGGATGTTCGGCTCGTCGAACGGCAGGGGTGGCGGCACGGGTAGCGGACGCACCTCCGGGCTGACCAGAACGCGATCCACCTCCGGCCGGCGCGACAGCCACCAGCGCCACAGCGGTCCGCCGTTCACCTCCAGGCCGTTAACCAGATAGTAGGGCTTGTAGGTTACGCCAAAGCGGTCGAGCGTGGCGCGCAGATCGGCCTGCGTCGTCTCGGCGTGGTGGGTCAGGAGGTCATAGACGACGGCGCGCCGCTCGACCGGGTCATCGATGACCACGGCGCTGCCGATGTTGGCCTGGTCGCGCAGGATGACGAACAGCCGCTCGCCGTGCCAGCCGGTCTGGCCGATCAGGGCGTAGACGAGGGCCAGACCGACGACGGACAGAATGGCCGACGCGGCCCACGCCCGCCGGCCAATCGTCCGCCCGCCCAGCAGCAGCGCCGCCAGACTGAGCGCCCAGCCCACGACTGTGCCCAGGACGGTGGCCAGAAGGGCATAGTAGCCCACGTCGCGGTAGCCGAGGTTGAGCACCAGATTCAACTCGTCGGGGTCGAAGAAGAGCAGCGGCGCGGCCGTGACCAGCCCGACCAGCAGCGCCGCGGCCGCCCAGCCGCCCGACCGCAGGCCCAGCCGAGCCAC
>JAIBAS010000078.1 GCA_019695075.1 Promineifilum sp.
CTGGTGGCCCTGCTTATCGACCTGTCGCTGCTCATGGTGGCCCTATCGCTGGCGACGACATTCATCAACGCCCTGCTGAGCCTGTTCAACGTCGAGGCGTTGCTGGGGCGCTTTCTGGCCGGCGGGGAACTGCCCGCCGCCGTCGGCGCGGCCGTCACCGGTCTGACCGGCACGCTGTTCATCATCAGCTATGGCGTCATTGGCTGGAGCCTGAACGGGCAGACAGTCGGCGGGCTGCTGGTGGGCGTGCGCGTCGTGCGCGCCGACGGCCACCGGCTGTCGTTCGGCCGGGCCGTCCTGCGCATGGTCGGCAGCTACCTCTCCGGGCTGGCCGTCTTCATCGGCTTCCTGTGGGCGCTGTTCGACCGGCGGCGGCAGGGTTGGCACGACAAGCTGGCCGGCAGCGTCATCGTCTACGACTGGCCGGCCATGCCCGACGAGACCTTTCTGCGCGAGGAGTTAACGGCCGGCAGCGGGCTATCCCCATCCAATCGCACCGCCGGCGGCGAGGGGGAACGATGAAATTGCGCGCCCTCTTGCTCTGCCTGGCCGTGGGCTTGCTGGCCTGTAGATCGGGCGCGCCGGCCACAGCCGCGCCCACGCTGGAAGTGTCTACGCCGGAGGCATCCCCGACCCAGGCCACCGCGCCCGCCCCGCCATCGACGCCGGCCCAAAGCACCGCCGGCCTGCCCTGCGCCCTCTTTCCGCCTGACAACATCTGGAACACGCCCATCGACACGCTGCCGCGCCACCCACTATCCGACGCCTACGTGGACACCATCGGCCGCGCCGAGGAGTTTCACGCCGACTTTGGCGCGGGCATCTGGCCGCCGGAGGACGGCGGGCCGATTGGCATCCCCTACGTTGTCGTGCCGGCCGGCCAGCCGGGCGTGCCCGTCAGCTTTTACTACGACGACCAGAGCGACCCCGGCCCCTACCCCATCCCGTCCGATCCGCCCATTGAGGGCGGGTCGCAGAGCGACGGCGACCGCCACATCCTCATCGTGCAGGCGGGCACGTGCCGGCTCTACGAGTTGTACGACGCCTGGCCGCGCGACGACGGCGGCTGGGACGCGGGTTCGGGGGCCATCTACGACCTGAGCAGCCATGCCCTGCGGCCGGCGGGCTGGACATCGGCCGACGCCGCCGGGTTGCCCATCCTGCCCGGTCTGGTGCGCTATGACGAGGTCGCCGCCGGGGAGATCAACCACGCCCTGCGCTTCACCGCGCCGGAGACGCAGCGCGCCTTCGTCTGGCCGGCGCGCCACTTCGCCTCCGACCTGACCGCCACCCACTACCCGCCGATGGGCCAGCGCTTCCGGTTGCGGGCCGACTTCGACCTGAGCGGCTTCGCGCCGGAGGTGCAGGTCATCCTGCGGGCCATGCAGCGCTACGGCATCATCCTGGCCGACAACGGCGCGCCCTGGTACATCTCCGGCGCGCCCGACGAGCGTTGGGACAACGATATCTTGCGCCAACTCCACCAGCTGACGGGCGATGACTTCGAGGCCGTGGACGTGTCCGGGCTGATGCTCGACCCCGACTCCGGCCGCGTCGCTATACGCGACGTGTTCGCCTTCCTGCCCGCCGTCGCCACGCCGGTAGGGGCGGGTCTGAGACCCGCCCCTACATCTGCCCCTACAACCCCGCGGCTAAAACGGTAACGGGCCGCCGGACAGCCGGCGGCCCGTTATCCATGAACCGCTGCTGGTAAGCGCTACACGCTACGGTAGATCGATGTGCATGCTGCGCAGGACGTAGCTCCAGCCATCATCCGTGCCATTCCAGTAAGGCAGCACGGTGTAGCCGCCGCCGGAAGGACGCAGGATGATGATGTCATTCGAGTCGCCAACTACGCCGCCAACGTTGAAAGCGCCCAGAATGGTGATGTGCAGATCGCCATTGAGCGGGTTGTAGTAGAGGCCGGTGACATCCTCTTTCACCAGGCCGGGAATGTCGGAGCCATCCAGATAGACCTCGAACGAGCCGGTCGTGTTGCTGCCCAGCGTCGTGGGGTCGAAGACGAGAACGTCCTCATCGCGGCCGGTGATGGTCTGATTGGCGGCGTTCTTGACCGAGAAATCGCCCTTGGTGCTGAGCAGGATACGGCCGTCGGGCAGCAACTCCAGCGCGTCGAGCTTCTCGCCGTTCTTCGTCAGGCCGACGTCGGAGCCGTCAAGGTAGACGCTCCACGTGCCCGTCGTCGTCGCACCCAAGGAGGTCGGGCAGAACTTCAGGATGTCGTGCGGCTTGATGATCCCCAGGCCGAGCTTCTTCTCGTTGCCGTCGAAAGTGATCAGCAGGCAGCCGCCCGGCTCAAAGGTGAAGCCGGTCAGATTGGTGCTGACGTTAACGTCCATCCCCTCGAAGAACTTCGACCACGTGCCCGTGTCCATGTCCAGGGCCAGGATATCAACATCGGTGAAGCTAACACCGCCGACGCTGCCGCTACGATTGGTGCCCACGAACAGGTCATTGACGCCGCCGCAGAGGCTATTGACGATATCGTCGTTGGGTAGCCAGGGCGCGAAGATGACGTGGGTGCTGACGGCGTCACCCGCGCCCGGCCCCTGGCCGCTTGGCCCGCTGGCCGCGCCCCACCAGTTGCAGGTGGCCTCGGCGGCCGTGTTCGGCCCACCGCGGACGCCGAAAGCGCTGTTGCCGGCGATTTTGTTGCGCGCGATGCTCAGCCCGTTGACAACCGGCAGCCCGCCAAAGGCCGCGCCGACCTCATCGTAGATGCTGATGCCGTTGACGAAGCCGGTGATGGTGTTCAGCGAGACTTCGGCGCTGTCGCCCGAGTTAAGCGCGCCGAAGTCGGCCGAGTTGGTGGCGATGAACAGGCCGCTCGTGGCCGGCGCGCCGCCGTTGTTGCCGACGTTGCCGCCGTCGAGGTCGTTGCCGCTGACGGTCAACGCGGTCGGGCTGCCGGCCAGCTTGATGCCGTGGGCCGCCGTCGCCGCGCCAAACGCGCCGGAGAGGGTCACGCTGTTGTCAACGATAGCAACCGCGGCGTGGGTCTTGGCCGCGGTCAGGTTAACGGCAATGGTCGCTCCACCGGTCGTCAACAGGCCAACATCCTGGGTGATGGTGTTGTCGGCGATGGTCAGCGGGTCATCGAGGGCGGTATTGTTGATCTCCACCCAGATGGCCGCGCCGCTGAAGTTGCTCAGCGTGTTGTTGCGAATCTCGACGTCGCCGATGGGGTTGGCCGCATCGGCCAGGTTGATGAAGGCCACGCCCCGGCCGCCGCCGCTGAAGGTCGAGTTCTCGATCAGGGCGTCGTGGACGTTGCCCAGCAAGAGCGCCTGCGTGGCATTGCCGGTGAAGGTGCTGTTGTTGATATGCAGCCCGGTCAGATAGCCCGCGCCGACCGACTGGAACAGGCCGCTGTGGCCGTTGGCCTCGAAGGTCGTGTTGGTGATCGTCAGGCCGTTGACGGTGGTCGTGCTGGACAGGCGGATCCCGTGAGTGGGATTGTCCTTGAAGAGGCTATCGGTGATGGTCAGATTATTGACCGTCGTGTTGTTGTGCAGTTCGAGGCCGCGGCCGGCATTGTTGAGGAAATAGACCGTGTCGAAGAGGACATTGGCCAGCGTGCCGCCGTCCTTCCAGACACGCACGGCCCAGAGGGGCACGCCGCCCTCGGTGGGCGCGTCGCGCACGGTCAGGTCGCGCACAGTGACATCGTCGGCGCGAATCTCCAGGATGCCGTCGCGGCCGGCGGTGGCCTGCACCAACGGGTCATAGGTCAGGATCGTCGTCGCTGCGTCGGCGCCGGCCAACGTCAGCGCCTTGCCAATGACGACGTGCTGGTTGCCCGCCCCGGTGTAGCTGCCGGCGGCGATGTGGATGGTGTCGCCGGCCGTAGCCTGGGCCACGGCGTAGGCGATTGTCAGGCAGGGCGAGGCGACGTTGTCGCACGCGCCGGCGTCGCTGCCGGTCGTGGCGACGTAGCGATCCCCCGCCGCGGATACGGGCGCTCCCCACAGGAACGCCAATGCCAGGGCCAACAACAAGGCTAGGCTCGCCCCTGGCAGCAGGAAACGGGGCCTGCTGGCGGTCAACATACCAATACCTCCCTACTTCGTTCCCAATACAGTTGTTCGTGGCTCCGGCCTGTCCCCAGCAGCGAGGCAGGCCGCGCGTGCTCAGATACACGCATCCTAGTATCTATTGTTACAGCAAACGCTTACGGAGTCGCTTAAGCCCGTTATGTGACCGGCGCGGCGAGAGAGACCTCAGAGGTCGCAGAAGACCTCTGAGGTCGGGTTAGGTCAGTCGCCAATGATGAAGGGCAGGAAGGAGCCTTCGTCCGGGGCCTCCGTTGGCGTCGGCGAGGGGCCGCGGGTGGGCGTGGGCGTGTTTGTCGGCGTCGCCGTCATGGTGGCGGTGGCCGTCGCGGTCGCGGTGGCCGAGGCCGTGGGTGTGTTGGTTGATGTAGCCGTCGCGGTCGCCGTCGCCGTTGCCGTGGCCGTCGCGGTGGGCGAGGGCGTGAAGGTCTGCGTGGGCGTGGCCGTGGCCGTGGGCGTGTCGGTTGGCGGCGGTGTCGGCGACGCGGTCGGCGTGGGCGTGGCCGGCCGCTGCTGCATCTGGCCAACGGTCACGTCCAGCGGCCGGACGACCGCGTACATGGCCGCGGACACGTCGGCAAAGTCGGTCTCATCGACCAGCCCAATGGTCATCTGCCGGCCCGTGTCGGTCAGCAGGCGCGTGTTGCCGTTGCGGCCAAAACCAAAGACGGTCATGTTCGCGCCATCAGGGGCGTAGGAGTCCAGCTTGTCGTCGTCGATGTTTTGATAGGCCCACAGCGAGCGGCCCAGGCCCAGATCGACAAAATAGACCCACTCCTCGCCGACCAGATCGGCGGCCCAGCTCTCGCTCGCCGGCGTGGTCGTGCCGTCGGAGCGCACCACGAGGTCCGTCGCCAGATCGAGTGTGCCGCCGGGCGTGCCCTCATAGAGCAGGTAGTAGGCCTTGCCCGTGGCGACCTTGACCACCGTCAGCCGGGCCGAGTCGGGATATAGCTCCCACTGGGTCGTCCACAGACCATCAGTCGAGGAGGAACGGATCGTCGCCTTCAACGGGCCGCGCTGCGACAGGCTGCTGTTGACGTTGTTGCGGCCGGGATGAAAGAAACCGCCGTCGGTCGGATGAACCATGTTGGGAATGCCGCGGAAATCGCCCGCGGCCTTGGGCGTGGTGTTCCAGCTAATCCAGTCCCTGTCATCGGCGTCGATCAGTGACGAGAAGCCGCCGCCCGTCTTGTGGTAGACGTAGCGGCCGGCGTCGGTCGTGATGCGAAAGGCGGCGAAGCCATAGGCGTCGGTGATGTTGGCAACGACCACGCGCTCGGTGAACTCGGGCGCTGTGTAGTCGCCGCCGGTGACATCGAAGTAGACGTGGTAGTGGCGCGTCGCGTCGGCCGCCGTCGCGCCGGTCAACAGGAGCACCAGCGTGCCCGCGGCGTTGGTGTTGGGGTTGTAGTTGCTGGCGCGGTCGAACTGGAAGGGCACAGCTTCGTCAACAACGGTATTGCCGTCGACCTCCAGCACGCGGAGCGAGTCGGGGTCGAATTTCCCCTCCTGGCCGGCGGCGGTGAGCAGGTCAGTGAAGTTGATGGCGACATCGACGACCTTGTCGTGGCGGGCATAGCCGGTCGCGGCGACATCGACGCCCACGCGATAGGGCCAGCGCGCGTCCCACCAACCGGCGTCCGGCGCGGCGGCGCTGGAGCGCCACAGGCCCAGCGTCAACAACAGAACAAGGGTCGTTACCAGGAGAACCAACCGTCGTAGCATCGTCTGACTCCCCGACACCGGGCGCGGCCGGCGCTCGTTGCGCCGGCCGTGCCCAGCAACAATGGATCAGCGGGGGCGCTGATCTTACTGAATATCGATGGCGTCAATCGCCGGCAAGCCGAA
>JAIBAS010000247.1 GCA_019695075.1 Promineifilum sp.
CCAACGGCGCAGCGATGGCTTCGTCGCCCTGCGCAAGGGGCTGGGCTACTGCTGGAGCGTCGCCGCCGTCGGCGCGCCGGCGCGGGGCCTGGCGCTCATGGAGAAGTGGCTGGCCGACGAGGACAAGGACGTGCGCTGGATCATGCGCGAGAACCTGGGCAAGGCGCGGCTGACGCGGCTGGATGCGGCGTGGGTGGCGGGGCAGCGCGCGCGACTGGAGGGCCGACATGGATGACATGGATAAGGAATTGACGATCGCCCGCGTGTCCTTCCGCGCGTTGGGCGACGAGTGGCACGACCTGGTGCGCGCCGGCTACCACGACGATTACAACGGCATGGGCGAGATGTATAGCGGCGTGACGACGGTCGAGAACAAGATCGGCCAGATGCGGCACTGGGGCGAGGGCATCGACGCCTGGACGGCGCGCAACGACGGCCGCCTGGTCGGCATCCTGACCGCCGACCTAGACGGAGAGGCGCTGACGGTCTACGACTTCTTCGTCGATCCGGCTTACCGGCGGCGGGGCATCGGCCGGGCGCTGCTGACGGCGGCGTTGGCCACGCCGGGCGTGCGCCAGGTGGCGGCGGAGATCAACCTGGCCAACACCGCCTCGCGGCGGTTGTTCGAGTCGCTGGGCTTCGCGCCGCGGCACACGGTCGGCTGGTACATCCGTGATGGCGAGGGAGGGGACGATGGACATCCGGCCGATGACGCTGGCTGATTACGATGGCGTCATGGCCCTCATGCACGGCGTGCCCGGCGTGGCCGTGCGCGCCGCCGACGCGCCGGAGGCTATCGGCCGCTACCTGGAGCGCAATCCGGGGCTGAGCCTGGTGGCCGAGGAGGGCGGAGCGTTGGTTGGCTGCGTCTTCTGCGGTCACGACGGGCGGCGCGGCTACTTGCACCATGTCGTCGTCGCTCCGGCGGCGCGCGGGCGGGGCATCGGCGCGGCGATGGTGGCGCGGGCGTTGGACGGGCTGGCCGCGCTGGGCATCTACAAGACGCACCTGGACGTGTTCGCCGACAACGCGCCGGCCATCGCCTTCTGGCAGCACACCGGCTGGCAGCGGCGCGACGACATCGTCCGTTTCTCGTTCAACCGCTCCGACGATGCCAATATCTAGCCCGGTGGGGCGAAAATGAGCACTTGCCATTACTTTCCAGCCGGCAGTTTGCTTTGTTTATGAAAAGTGTTACAATGTCCTTGCTTTTGTCGTCCGGGCCGGAGCAGGTGAGTGCCAGCTTGCCGGCCCGTTATTAGTTTGTGCAGAGAGAGTTTTAAGTTGACCAAGAAAGTGTATGTTGGGAATTTGTCGTTCGGTGCCACCGAAGAGCAGGTCCGTGGCCTGTTTGAGGAGTTTGGCGAGATTCAGTCGATTGCCATGATCAACGACCGGGACACCGGCCGTTTCCGTGGCTTCGCGTTTGTCGAGATGGAAGATTCGGCCGCCAACGCGGCGATCAAGGCGCTGAATGGCAAGCAGGTGGACGGGCGTGAGTTGAGTGTCAACGAAGCCCGGCCGCGCGAAGAGCGTTCCGGCGGCGGTGGTGGCTACGGCGGCGGCAATCGCGGCGGTGGTGGCTACGGCGGCGGCAATCGCGGCGGTGGCGGCTACGGCGGCGGCAACCGCGGCGGTGGCGATCGCGACCGCAATCGCAGCCGTAACAACTGGTAAGCGTCGCCCTTCACAGGGCGCTATTGCCTGATTAGGCGAAAGAGCCGTCCCGAACTCTGCAAGGAGTCGGGACGGTTTTTTGATCCCCGGCTATAATCTCTCCGCCGCCCGCGCAACCGACGGCGGCAAGGAGCGCTTGTGAACGAGACCGAGAATCTGCCGTTGCCGGCCGACATGGTGCGCGAGTTCGTCATCGCCGGGCACTTCAACCTGCCGCGCGTGCAAGAGATGCTGGCCGAGGAGCCGCGGCTGCTGAACGCCGCCAACGAGTGGGGGCCGCGCGACACGGAGACGGCCATCCAGGGCGCGGCCCACACCGGTCAGCGAGCCATCGCCGAATACCTGTTGGCCCAGGGCGCGCCGTTGGAGCTGTGCACGGCGGCGATGCTCGGCCGGTGCGCCGACGTCGAGACGTTTTTGGCCGCCGACACGGCCGCCATCTACACGCGCGGCGCGCATAGCATCCCCTTGCTAAGCCACGCCGCCTTCAGTGGCGACGCGGGCCTGGTGGCCGACCTCTACAGCCGTGGAGCGCACGAGGGCGAGTCGATGGCGTTGGCCAACGCCGTGGCTGCCGGCCACAAGGGCGTCGTCGCCTGGCTGCTGGAGTATGCCGACCCCGATCTGGCCTGGCTCAACTGGCAGGGTAAGACGGCGCTGGATGTCGCCCTGGAGGGCGGCCAGACCGCTATCGCCGACCTGCTGCGGAGCTACGGCGCGGAGAGCGGCGCGCCGGTCGCCGGCGGTTGACAGGAGGAGCGCATGGAACTGGACGAAATGATCGCGCGGATGTCGTTGCAGGCTGGGCGCATCCGGGTGCTGGCCGACGGCGTCTCGGCCGAGCAAGCCCGCTGGCGGCCTGACGCCGGTTCGTGGTCGCTCCTGGAGGTCATCAACCATCTGGGCGACGAGGAGCGCGAGGACTTCCGCACGCGGCTGGACTTCATCCTCCACCGGCCCGGCGAAGACCCGCCGCCCATTGACCCGCAGGGCTGGGTGACGGCGCGCGACTACAACCAGCGCGACCTGGCCGAGTCCATCGATCGCTTTCTGGCCGAGCGGCAGACCTCGCTGGCGTGGCTGCGCGGGCTGGGCGCGCCCGACTGGACGACGACGGTCAGCGCGCCCGACGGCTCGTGGAGCATTCACGCCGGCGACATGGCCGCGGCCTGGGTGGCCCACGACCTGCTGCACATGCGGCAGCTGGTGGAGTTGCACTGGGCCTGGACGCAGCGGGCCGTCGCCCCCTACGCGACCGACTATGCCGGGCCGTGGTAGCCGGCCGCCGCCGCGCCGCAACCGAATCACTGCCGCCGCGTAGTGTGATGGGGCGAGAGCGGAGGGATTCATCTTGACTACGAACGCGGAAGCCAGGAGAACGTCTGTCACCGCCTCGCCATTGTGGCGGCGCTGGGTGGCGGCCAATGCCGTCGCCGAGGCGGTGGGGCTGGGTCTGACGCTGGGGTTGACCGGGCTGATCATCGGCCGGCTGGAGAGCCTCGGTGGGGCGCTGGGCGTACTGGTGGCCTTCGCCGCCGCCGTCCTCAGCGGCGTCATCGAGGCGACTATTGTCGGTCTGGCGCAATGGTGGGCCATGCAGCCGTGGCTGCCGGGCGTCACCCGCCGCGCCTGGTGGCTGGCGACGCTGGCCGGGGCACTGCTGGCCTACGTCCTCGGCTATCTGCCCTCGACGATCATGAGCCTGATGGCCACGGGCGACCCGGCCGCCGCGCCAATGACTGAGCCGCCGCAAGCGGTGGTGCTGTTGCTGGCTGCGGGGCTGGGGGCGGTGGCCGGGGCGGTGCTGTCGTTCGCGCAATTCCTGGCCCTGCGCGGCCACGTCGCCCACGCCGGGCGCTGGATTGCGGCCAACATGCTGGCCTGGGCCGTGGGCATGCCCGTCGTCTTCTGGGCCATGGACCTGGCCTTCAAGCTGTCGAGCACGGCCGCGGCCATTGCCGTCGTCGCTCTGGCCCTGCTGGTGATGGGAGCCGTCGTCGGGGCTATCCACGGGGCGTTCCTCGTCGGTATGGTCGGGAGGAAGTGGCCAGTGGGCAGCGGTCAGTAGACCGCCGGCCACTTTCCCAGGTTGATCAGCAGCCGCAAGCAGCTATACTGCCGGCACGGAACCGCCGCCGCGTGGTCAACGTCTTTCAGGTAACTATGGCCGATCAAACGCGCTCCCGCCGCAACTGGTTACTCATCGGGCTGGTCATCCTGGTGGCCCTCAGCCTGGTCTTTGCCGCCGGCCGCCTGCTGCGCGTGCGCTCCGGCACGGTGACCGCGCCGCCGCTGCAATTGACGCCCGACCCCGGCGAACCAACCGAACCCTCCCAGCCCGAAACCGAGGTGCCGGCCGACAGCCTGCGCGAGCTTTCGCTGGCCGTGGCCGCGGTCATCACCGCCCTCACCGGTTTGCTCGGCCTGGTGGCCACGCAGATCTGGCGCGGCCGCGAGGAGGGGCGACTCGACCAGAAGCACGCCCTGGCCCTGGAGCGGGAGCGGCTGGAGCTGGAGCGCGAGCGCCTGGCGCTGGAGAAGGAGCGCCTGGAGGTCGAGCGGCAGCGGCAGGTCCTGCGCGGTTCCTAAATTCCTAATTCCTAATTCTCTGTGGTCGGGTTATCCCCCGTATCGCCCCGCGTCAATCTTCCCTATACTGAGAGGATAACAAGGAGCAAGACCACAATGGAAGATGTGATCATTATCGGCGCGGGGCTGGCGGGGTTGGCCACGGCCATTGACGCGCAGAAGGCCGGGCGCGGTGTGACGATTCTGGAGCGCTATAAGATCGCCGGCGGACGCTGCGCCGACTGGGTGATGGACGGCATGCGCGTCGAGTCGGGCCTGCACCGCTGGCTCGGCTTCTATACGGCCCTGCCCCGGCTGTTCCGCAAGGCCGATCTGGACCCGAACGACGCCGTCATCTGGGAGGACGAGCTGGAGATTCGCCTGCCCGACGGCGGGCCGCGGGGCGTGCTGGGCCTGTCGCCGCTGCACCGGCCGTTGCAGACGGCCGCCGGCCTACTGGGCAACTTCGATCTCATGTCGCCGGCCGACAAGGCCGAACTGACCCTGTTCTTTAGCTCCGGCCTGCTCGACTATGCCCTGACGCGGCGCGAACTGGATCAGCAGACCGTTTACGAGTACGCTCGCAAGCGCGGCGTCAGCGAGGACGCCATTGCTAACCTGCTCATTCCCGTGACCGAGGGTATCTTCTTCTTGCCGCCGGAGCGCTATTCAGCGATGGTGCTGATGGGCTTGCTGGCCCCGGCCATCAAGCGCCCGCACACCATTCGCGTCGGCTCGTTCGCCGGCGGCATGACCGAGGTCATGTCCGGGCCGATCGCCGCGGCCATCGAGCGGCGCGGCGGATCGGTGCAGTATGACACGACCGTGGAGCGGCTGGCGGTGGGAGACGGCCGCGTGCGTGGCGTCTACGTCGATGGGCAACTCATCGAGGCCAACCACGTCGTCCTGGCCACGGCGCTGGGCGGGGCGCAACCGCTCATTCGCGAGGCGCTGGGCGACCATCCCTGGTTCGAGAAGATGCTGGCCCTGCCGACCATGCCCGCGGTGACGCTGCAAATCGAGTTGGACGAGCCGGCGCTGCCCGAAGATCACGTCGTCTTCAGCCCCAAGACCGTGCTGGCCTCCTACGCCGAGCAGAGCCGGACGACTTTCCGCGACGCACCCGGCCGCCTGTCGATCGATTTGGGCCAGCCGGAGAAGTTCATCGGCCGGCCGCCGGAGGAGATTTTCGCCGCGGCGATGGCTGACGCGCAACGGGTGGGCCTGAACATCGAGAACAACGTCCGCCGCTACCGCGTCGTCGATCATCCACAGGACTTCTACTTGCTGTCGCCCGGCAGCGAGGCGCTGCGCCCGCCGCAGGCCACGCCCATCCCCGGCCTGACGCTGGCCGGCGACTACACGCGGCAGCCGCTCTTCTGTAGCATGGAGGGCGCGGTGCTATCGGGCGAGGCCGCCGCCAAGGCCGTCGTTCGCGCGGCCACGGCCTAGCCCCGCCAACCCCGCCCTAACCTTCGCCCGTCGTCTCGCGCCGCCACTTGTCCCGATTGGCGGCGCGGGCGATTTTGCCGCTGGAGGTCTTCAGCAGCCAGCGCGGGCCGACCAGGTGGACGTAGCTGACGGTCACGCCGACGCTATGGGCCACGGCGGCGCGGATGGCGCGGGCGAGGGCGGCGCGCGCGTCGGCGTCGGCCGCGCGCGTTTCGGCCACG